>JAITDF010000544.1 GCA_031282705.1 Opitutaceae bacterium
CCGCCTCCCGCCTCGACCTCAACCTCCAGGGCATGCGCATCATCGACCCCGCGCAAAGCGAGGACTTCGAGCCCTTTGCCCGCCAGCTCGCCGAGCTGCGCAAGTCAAAAGGCATGACCCTCGACCAGGCCCGCGAAACCCTCAGGGACACCGGCTACTACGGCGCCATGATGCTCGCCGGCAGCCAGGCCGACGGACTCGTCGGCGGCGCCACCCGCACCGCCTCCAGCGCCCTGCGCCCGCTCTTCCAAATCATCCCCAAGCACGAGCACGCGCAAACCGCCGCCTCGCTCACCATCATCGACTTCGACGAACAAAAAATCGGCAGCGACGGCTCGCTCTTCTTCGCCGACTGCGGCGTCATCCCCGAGCCCACCTCGCGGCAGCTCGCCGACATCGCCATCTCCACCGCCTGCATCGCCCGCCACCTCACCAACGAGACCCCCCGCGTCGCCATGCTCGGCTGGGCCACGAAAGGCGACTCCGCGCACCCCTCGCTCATCAAAATGCGCGCCGCCACCGAACTCGCCCGCGCCAAGGCCCGCGCCGCCGGCCTCGACATCGAAATCGACGGCGAGCTCCAGGCCGACGCCGCCCTCGACCCGCTCGCCGCGCAGACCAAAAAACTCACCGGCCCCGTCGCCGGCCGCGCCAACGTCCTCATCTTCCCCGACCTGGCCAGCGGCAACATCGCCTTCAAACTCGTCAACATCCTCGCCGGCTCGAATGCCTTCGGCCAGATCCTCACCGGCCTGAGCCGCCCCGCCGCCGAAATCAGCCGCGGCTCCAGCGCCCACGACGTGTTTGGCGCCGCCGCCATCGTCGGCTGCCAGGCCATCAACCGGGAGCTGCTTTACGGAGGGTGAAAATTCCTTTTGGAAAAATCCCGAATCACGAAAAAAAATCCCAAATGACAAAATCCCAAAAATCAAAAGCGGGCGGAGGGAGTTTTTTTTGGAATTTTGGCCATTGGGATTTGGGATTTTTTTGGGATTTGGGATTTCGTGATTTGGGATTTTTTTCGTGATTCGGGATTTTCACCACCCGGCCCCCGCCACCCGCCACCCGCCACTCACCACCATGTGCGAAACACCGCCGCCGCCGCCCTCCACCGCCTCGCCCAACCCCTTCGCCCAGCCGGCGCTCCCGCTCCTGCGCGCGCCCACCAACACCGGGACGAAACGCATCTTCGTCGCGGCCACGCGCATGAACGACGGCAAGACCACCGCCTGCCTCGGCCTCTACGCCGCGCTCCAGTCGCTCTACCCCCGCGTCGGCTTCATCAAACCCGTCGGCCAGCGCTTCGTCGAAGTGGGCGGCCTGCAAGTGGACGAAGACTCCTACCTCCTCGACGTGATCTACCAGGTGCGCGTGCCCATCGAAAGCATGAGCCCCATCACCATCGACAGCACCTTCACGCGCCGCTACCTGGAAAACCCCGGCAAACTCCACCCCGAACTGGAGGACAAAATCTGCCGCGCCTTCGACCGCGTGTCCTGGGAAAAGGACTTCACCCTCATCGAAGGCACCGGACACGCCGGCGTCGGCGCCGTCTTCGACCTCTCCAACGCCAGCGTCGCCCGCCTCCTCAACGCCAAAGTCGTCATGATCACCCCCGGCGGCATCGGCCGCCCCATCGACGAAATCGCGCTCAACAAAGCCCTCTTCGACCAGGTCGGCGTCGAAGTCATCGGCGTCATCCTCAACAAAGTAAAACCGGACAAGATACCCCTCATCTCCGAATACGCCGGCCTCGCGCTCAAACGCCACGGCGTCCCCCTCCTCGGCGTGCTCCCCGTGCAATCCATGCTCTCCACGCCGAGCATCGCGCAAATCGCGGAGGAAATCGGCGGCCGCTGGCTAAACGGCCGCGACGGCGCGCACAAACACCGCGCCGAGCGCCTCATCGTCGGCGCGACGACCGCGAAAGGCGTGGTCGAGTATCTCCGCCCCGGCGTGGTCATCATCACGCCCGGCGACCGCGACGACATCATCCTCGCCGCCGTGTCCAGCTCGCGCCTCTCCGGTGAAAAAACCATCGCCGGCCTCATCCTCACCAACGACATCCCGCCCCACCCGGCGCTCCTCGACCTCCTGGAGCAGACCGACATCCCCGTCATCGCCGCGAAGCAGGAATGTTTCGCCCTCACCTCGAAAATCCACGGCATGACCGTGAAGACGCAGCCGCAGGACACGGACAAAATCCCCGTCATCAAACGCCTCATCACCGAGCACGTGGACCTCCCCCGGCTCCTCTCGGCCTTCTAAACAAGAGGCCCCCCGCTATTTTCGATGACTGCGCCCGCGCTTGTGCGAGGAGCGCGCCCTTGACGACCTTGACGCCCTTAATTCTACTTTGTTAAGAAAAAGTCTCGATTTTTCGACGATTTCTGGCGAGATGTGAGGTTCGTCCACCGGAGAAGGCGGCATGCAAACACAACCCACAACACAAACAAACACCAACGGCGGTTGAGCCGGCAAAACCGGACGCGCCATAAAAAATGACGTGACAAGGCTGGCCCGGCTGGCTGGACATTTTATGAACTTTTGCTCCGATTTTTCAGGGCACTTCGCCCTGCATGAACGCGATGCGCAGGCGCGCCGGTATTTGAGCGGCCTGCTCGGGACGCAGCAGCGCAAGAACATGGAGCGCATGGACGCCGAACAGGAGGAGGGGGATTATCAAAGCATGCAGCAGTTCATCGCGGACTCGCCGTGGGATCACACGGCGCTCATGGCGCAGATTGGGCGGGAGGCCGACGGCATGCTTGGAGAGCAGCGCAACAGCGCATTGTATATCGACGAGACGGGGTTTGTGAAAAAAGGCGGGGCGAGTGTCGGGGTGCAGCGCCAGTATTGCGGGCGGCCGGGCAAGCTCGAAAACTGCCAGGTGGGCGTGTTTGCCTGCCTGGGCAGCGGCGAACGCGCGGCGCTGACCGGGGTGAGGCTGTTTTTGCCGGAAGCATGGGCCGGGGACCCGCAACGCTGTCAGAAGGCGAAGATACCGCCGGAGCAACGCGAGCATCGCACCAAAGCGCAACTGGCGCTGGAGCTGGTCGCCGAGGCGCGGGCCAACGGGCTGCGCTTCGGCTGGATCGGGGGCGACGAAGTTTATGGCGGCAACCGTGAGCTGACCGACGCGCTGGACCGCGCAGGCGAAACGTATCTGATGGACGTGGCGGCCAATTACCAGGTGTGCGAACGCGACCCGCGCGCCAGCGCGGAGCAAGCCGCTCCGGGACAGCCGCGCCCGGGCCGCCCTGGAAACAAAACCCGGCTGCGGCATGAAAGCGCGCAACAAAGCGTGGAGCAACTGGGCAAAAAATACTTTGAGCAAGAATCGCGCATGGTGGTGCAACGCGAAAGCGTGCGCGGGACGCTGCGCCGGCGGGTGTGGGCAAAAAAAGTGTGGCTGCCTGCCGCGGAAGGGAGCGAGGCGCGCGGCTGCATGCTGGTGGTGCGCCGCGAGGAAGACGGAAGC
>JAITDF010000569.1 GCA_031282705.1 Opitutaceae bacterium
TGGTGTCGCCGGTGGTGACAGCGCCGCCGGTGGCGGCGGCGGCACCGGTGGCGGCGACCCTCGTCCATCGTCCGTCGTCCATCGTCCGTCGGGTGCCGCCTGTGGTGACAGCGCCACCGCCGGCGGCGCGGTGCGTTACGAGGTGCGCGTGCGCCCGTCGGAGGACGCGCACCCGGAGAACAACCACGCGGCGGCGTGGGTGGAGGTCGCGGGCGGGCCGCGCGTGCTGCTGGTGACCAATTATCCCGACGACCCGCTGGCCGCCCTGCTCGGCGCGCAGGGGCTGCGCGTGGAGCGCGTCACGGAGCCCGCCGCGCTCACGGCGGCCTCGCTCGCCGGCGCGCGGCTGGTGGTGCTCAACAACGTGCCCGCGCACCGCGTGCCGGCGGAGTTTTTGGACGCGCTGGATTTTTTTGTGCGCGAGCAGGGCGGCGGCCTGCTGATGGCGGGCGGGCGCAACAGCTTCGGCTCGGGCGGCTGGTTCGCGTCGGCCATCGACGCGCTGCTGCCGGTTTCGATGGAATTGAAAAACGACCACCGCCGCCTCGCCACCGCGATGGCCATCATCCTCGACCGCTCGGGCAGCATGGCGATGAGCGCGGGCGCGGGCTGGCAGACCAAGATGGACCTGGCCAACACCGGCGCGGCGCGCGCCATCGAGTTGCTCGGCGACCTCGACGCGGTGTCGGTGCACGCGGTGGATTCGTCGGCGCACGAGATCGTCGCGCTCGCCCAGGTCGGCCCGAACCGCGGGCGCATGACCGACGCGGTGCGGCGCATCCGCAGCGAGGGCGGCGGCATCTTCGTCGGCGCGGGGTTGCGCGCGGGCTGGGAGCAGTTGCGGAAGGCGCGCACGGGGCAGCTGCATTTGATTTTGTTCGCCGACGCCGCCGACGCGGAACAGCCCGGGGATTACAAGGAAACCATCGCGGAAATGCGCGCGGCGGGCGCGACGGTGAGCGTCATCGGCCTCGGCTCGCCGGCGGACCGGGACGCGGAACTGCTGCGCGAAATCGCCGCGCTCGGCGGCGGGCGGATTTTTTTCAACGAAAACGCGGGCGACCTGCCGGCGGTTTTCGCGCAAGAGACGGTGTCGGTCGCGCGCTCGGCCTTCGTGCGCGAGGAAACCGGCGCCGCCGCGACGCCCGGCTGGGCGGAAATCGCCGCGCGCGCGCCGCGGTGGCCGCCTGCGGTCGATGGCTACAACCTCGGCTACCTGCGCCCCGGCGCGACGGCGTCGCTGGTGACGACCGACGAGTATCAGGCGCCGCTGGTGGCCTCGTGGTCGCGCGGCGCGGGCCGCGTGGCGGCGGTGTCCTTCCCGCTCGGCGGCGCGGACTCGGCGCGCGTGCGCGGGTGGGCGGGCTACGGGGATTTCGCGCAAACGCTCGCGCGCTGGCTCGCGGGCGAAAACACGCCGCCGGGCCTGGCGTTGCGCACGGAGACGCGCGGGCGGCTGCTCACGCTGGATTTGTTTTACGACGAAAGCTGGGCCGCGCGCGTGGCGCAGTCCGGCCCCGCCGCCGTGCTGGCCGGGAGCGGCGCGGCCGGCGTCCGCGCGGCCGGCGGCGATGAGGCCGGCGGCGGCGCTCCCGGCGGCGGCGGGCGGGTGCGCGCGCTGGTGTGGGAAAAGATCGAGCCGGGGCATTTCCGCGCCGCGACGCTGCTCGCGCCCGACCGGCGCGTGCGCGGCGCGGTGCGGCTGGGCGCGGCGGCGCTGCCGTTCGGCCCGGTGACGGCGGGCGGCTCGGCGGAGTGGAGTTTCGAGCGGGAGCGCGTGCAGGAGTTGCGCCAGCTCTCCGCGCGCAGCGGCGGCATGGAGCGGCTCGACCTCGCCTCGGTGTGGGATGCGCCGCGCCCGTCCGCCGCGCGCGGCCTGCGCCCCTGGCTGCTCGCCGCCTGGGTCGCGCTGCTGCTGACCGACGCGCTGCTGACGCGACTGGGCGTGCGCCTGTCCTTCTTTCCCGCCCGGCAACCATGACCGGCCCGGAAAATGCCAAAAACCTCCCGCCCCCTCCCGCCCCCCTTTGTTTCGTCCCCGTGCCACACAACCCGCCGCCGCGCCTTCGCGAAGCCCTGAATTCCGTTGGCTGCGTCCCGCTTGTCTGATGCGTAGGGCAAGCGTCCCGCTTGCCTGCTTGAAGTGTAGGGCGAGCGTCCCGCTTGCCTGATGCGTAGGGTGAGCGTCCCGCTTGCCTGACGGGAGCAGGATGCTCCCGCCACTTCGGGGCGGCGCGCTTTGCGCGCCGTCTGGCAAGCGGGACGCTTGCCCTACTTCCCAAAACCATATCTCCCATTTTCCCGACTCCCATTTCCCCGAAACCACCGCGGCACGGACGGCCTCCGTGCCGTCCCTCCAAAAAATGCCGGCGGCCTGTCATGGAATGCGGGACTTTGGCGCCAAACCCTGCGCGTCAACCCCCAATGCCTTGCGGGCCGGACGCCGCGGGACGCGGGCGGGGCCGGCGATTCTTACTGTAACAATTTATCGAACTGGAATTTTGCGGCAGGCAGGTCTAGCAACTCGACTCACACGGATTGGATCGGGATGACGGTCTTCGTTTTTCCGGTTCTTTCCACCCTAACCGCAACACCCAACCCACCATACGATATGAACTCCAATCGTAAGTTTAATGCTATCGTGCGGATGATGATCGGCGGCGTGTCCCTCGCCGCTCTCGCATTGTCCTCCGCATTTGCCCAGGCCGTCAGAAATGACGGCGCTGGTTCCGGACCGGCGGCGCCGCCGCCGCCCGTTGTCACCACCACCCCGTCCCTTTCCGACGAGGTGATCATGCTCTCTCCCTTCCAGGTGGACGCCACCAGGGAAAAGGGCTACTTCGCCGAAAACACCCTCGCGGGCAGCCGAATGAGGACCAACATCGCGGACTTGGGCGCGGCCATCTCGGTCGTCACCAAGCAGCAGATGGAGGACACCGCATCGCTGGATGTGAACGACATCTTCCGCTACGAACTCGGCACCGAGGGTTCCTCCACCTACACGCCGGTAGCAAATAGCTATTCAAGTTCGCGCAAGGACGGTTTGTCGGACAATATCGCCGGTTCCAACTCCGGAGGCGGCATGAATGCGGCCACCAACGCCACTGCCAACCGTATTCGCGGTCTCGGCGCGCCCAGCATGGCGCTGAATTATTACATGGCGCTCGACCAAGTGCCGTTTGATTCCTACAACACGGCTTCCATCGAAATCAATCGCGGTCCCAACTCCATGCTTTTTGGCATGGGTAGCCCCGCAGGCATTGTCAACCAAAGCACCGCCCAAGCCTTGATCAACAAAAACACCGGCTCGGTGCAGGTGCGGGTGGACGACCGAGGCTCGGAACGCGCAAGCTTTTCATTCAACAAATCACTAATTGACAACAAACTCGCCATCTATGGCGCATTTTTATACAACGACCAGCAGTTCGAGCGAAAGCCTTCCTACGATATCACGCGCCGCCAGTATGGGGCCATCACCTACAAGCCTTTCAAGCGAACCACGCTGCGCGCCAGCATCGAAGGTTATAATAATGACAACCGTCGCCCGAACAGCCTCACACCCGTTGACGGCGTGACCGAGTGGCGCAACTCCGGCAAGCCCGTGTATAATGCGCTGACCCATGAATTCATCAGTCTGGCAACCGGGCAGGTGGTTTCCAAGCTGGCGAGTTCGCAATACTCCCAAAATGCGGCGGATGTCATAGCCTATGTGGCCAGCCAGCCCGATTTTGACGATACCAAATGGGATGCCGCGAAAAACCAGTATAATGGCATTTCGATTTTCGGCACCGGGGCCATTACAAATATAAACTCCATCCTCTACGTGCCGGGCATTAACTTCCACTCGGCACGGACGGTCATGCAAATCGCAGACGGAGCCTTGCAACGGTGGTTCCAGCCCCTGAGCGGGCAAAGGCCGCTGATCAGCCGGAATCCGGACACCTATCCATTCGTTACATCCGGAAATCCCGCAGATGATCCCAATCATGTCTATAGCAATCCGACTTGGGCGAATATCTATGACTGGTTCCAAACGGAATCCGCGGCCACGGGGATGGATGCCAACCCGCCGTATGCCGGAAATAAATTCTACCCAGCCGTGACAGACAAGTCCGTTTATGACTGGGAACGGGTCAATATCCTCTCGATGAATTTCGGAAGGCAGCGGAGCACCAATTACAATATCGAGTTAGAACAGGAAATTCTCCCCAACCTGCTTCATTTCAGTGCCGGCTGGCTCCGTCAGGACTTTGATTCGATGCAAAGCTATACGGTGTCCCAGTTGAATTCCGCACGCCTCTATGTGGACACCAATATACTGAATTCGGACGGGACGCCCAACCCTTATTTTGGCAGGCCCTTCGTGTATGATCAGGAACCCGATCGCATGGAGGACTCCCAGACGATTGACCAGTATCGCGCCATGCTCGCCTTCACGCCCGACTTCACCAAAAACAATAATTGGACCAAGTGGCTTGGACGCCACCAGTTCCTCGGTCTGGCCTCCTATATGGACCACGAGCGCACCACCTTCCGTCGACGTCTGGCCTATGTCGGTGGATCGGCGGAGACGATCGCCCGTTACATGAACAACCCCGCCTCGGCGACCTTTCACATGCAGAACAATGGCAGCCGCCGTTATTTTTATCTTTCCAATGGAGGCGAGGCCGTCAACAAGGCTTCCGGTGCGTATGATGCCGGCCCCGTCGTCAGCTCGATCACGGTGTATGATTTTGCTCAGAATAAGTTCAAGGAGATTGAGACAATCATGGACTGGATTATTCGCAGCGAAGGCACTGGAAAATCAGAGCGCCTGCTCACCTCCTACAGTGCAGGCTGGACGGGATACTTATGGGATGACAGAATTATTACCACTGTGGGTGTCCGCCGCGATATCAACCGCACCCGCAACACTGGATCCCCCGGCAACTCCGACTTTGGTAACCCGAAATGGTGGACTGATGGCGTGTATCAATACGAAAAAGCGTTCAATGATTTCATGAGTGACTGGAGCAGGCTGAGCGGAGACACCCATACCTACGGAGTGGTCGTGAAACCTTTCCTCCATTGGGATTCGATCGCAAGGCGTGCGAGTGACAACCTGTGGTGGGAATTTGTCGAAAACCTTGGATTCAGCTACAACACCTCGGATAATTTCAACGCGCCATCCGGAACCAATGTCGATCTGTTTGGCAACGTGCTGCCCAAACCCCAAGGCGAGGGGAAGGACTGGGGGGTGCAGTTCTCGCTCTTCAAAAACAAACTCTACGCTCGTGTGAATTGGTTCGAGTCCAGCAACGAAAACACACCGTCTGCCGGTGGGCTTCAGAGGCTCCATTGGCACATGGACACCACCGCTTTTCGCGGCTGGCTGGAGCATATCTACATGCTCAACGACGGCGGCAATCCACTGGA
>JAITDF010000582.1 GCA_031282705.1 Opitutaceae bacterium
TTTCATGTTGTTTTTTGATTTTTCAAAGTGCCCTTGTCGCCTGCTTCCAGCCCCTGTCACTTGCCACCGGACAGGAAGGCGGCGATGCGCGCGCGGGCTTCCTCGCCGGCGTCGTCGAGGAGGTAATGGCCGGCGGCCTCGTAGCGGACGAGCGGGGCGTCGGGGTAGATTTTCCGCCAGCGGTTGAGGAAGTGCTGGTTGAAACAGAAATCGCGCAGGCCCCAGAGGAGCAGCTTCGGGTGTTCCGGGCCGGCGAGCAGGGGGAGTTTTTCCTCGATTTCCTCCAGCACGGGGCGGCTCGGGTGATCCAGCTCCAGCGGTATGTCGCGCACAAACCCGTGCACGGCGCCCCGGTCCGCCCACCGCCGGTAGGGGTAAAGGTAGCCGCGTTTTTCGTCGCGGGTGAGCTTGCGGCGGTGCATCGCCATCCAGGTGGCGGGGGCGGCAAAGCCGTTGAGGCCGCGCACGATGAATTTTCCGAGGCGGGCGCCGCGGCAGAGCGCGATGCGCCCGGGGATGTGCGTGTCGGGAAACGCGGCGGTGTTCATGATGACGATGCGGCCGACGAGCGCCGGGCGGCGCGTGGCCAGCCCGAAGCCGATGGCGCCGCCCCAGTCGTGCACGACGAGGTGGAGGCGCGCGAGGCCGAGCGCGTCAACCAGCGCCTCGATGTCGGCGATGCGCGTGGCGAGCGTGCAGGGGTAGTCTTCCGGTTTTTCGGAGAGGCCCATGCCGATGTGGTCGGGGGCGATGCAGCGGTGCGCGGGGGCGAGGTCGCGGATGAGGTCGCGGTAGAAAAACGACCAGGTGGGGTTGCCGTGGAGCATGAGCACGGCTTCGGCGGCGTCGCGCGGGCCTTCGTCGAGGTAGCTCATGCGCGCGCCGCGCGGCGTGGTGTGCGCGCGCGGCGCAAAGGGATAGAGGGCGCGGAGCCATGCGGGAAGCGCGGGCGGGTCGCCCGCGCCGTCCGGGGCCGGGCCGGTTTTTTCGGATGCGTCGGGGAGATCGTGGTTCATGGTCACCATTCCAGCGCGAGCATGAGCGAGTTCAGGCCGCTGCCGATGCCGAGGAGGGCGACGCGGTCGCCGGCGCGGACCGCGCCGGCCTCGACGGCGGTGGCGAGCGTGGCGGGGAGCGCGACGGAGCCGGTGTTGCCGAGGGTCTCGAAGGTCGAGAAATCTTTCGCGGGGTCGAGGCCGAGCGCGGCGTAGAGCGCGCGGCGGTGCGCGCTGCCGACCTGGTGCGTGACGATGCGCGCGGGCGTGGCGGCGTCCCAGCCGGTGGCGGCGGTGAAGGCGGCCCAGGTCCCGGCGGCCAGCTCGACGCCGGCGTGGAGGAGGCGTTCGGAGTCGGTTTGCATGGCGAGGGCGCCGGCGCCGTGCGTGTCGCCCTGGCAGAGTCCGCTGTGGCGCGTGGCGGCGCGGGCGGCGCCGCCGAGGAGGCGGTGCGGGCGCGCGCCGGGCGGCAGGAGGTCGCGGTGGCAGAGGATGGCGGCGACGGCGCCGGAGCCGATGGTGAGGTTGGCGAAGAAGGGTTTGATGCCGTGGCGGTCGAGGGGCGCGGTGTTGAGGTGCGCGAGGGTTTGCTCGATGAGGGGGCGGCCGTTTTCCCCGGAGGCGATCATGCCGGCGCGCACCTGGCCGGATTCGATGAGGCCGGCGAGCAGCGTCATGCTGTTGAGGAAGCCGAGGCAGGCGTTGGACACGTCGAGGACTTGCGCGGCGGGGGGCAGGCCGATTTTGCGGTGCGCGAAGGAGGCGGTGGCGGGTTCGAGCATGTCGCGGCAGACGGCGGCGTGGACAAACAGCTCCATCTGCTCCGCGCGGAGGGCGGAGCGCGCGAGGGCGGCGCGGCCCGCGGCGGCGCTGGCGTCGGAGGGGCGCGTGCCGGCGGGCCAGTGGCGGCGTTCGCGGATGCCGGTCATGAGCTCCAGGCGTCCGAAGGGGAGGCGCAGGCGTTCGTAGAGCGGGCGCAGGCGTTCCTCGATGGCGGCGGAGGTCCAGACTTCGTCCGGCAGCGCAAGCGCAAGGGTTTCGATGCAGGTGTGCTCAAATCTCATCCGGCGGGCGGGTCGTGTTTTCTGTCACTGGTTTTTTGTCTCGTGGGAGGGTCTGATTCAAAGTGATGGCATCCCCTTCTCTCTCTTTCCTGTTTATCTTTCTCGTTCTCGTTCCTCGTTCTCTTTCTCTTTCGTCTTTCTCTTTATCGTTTCTCTTTCGTCAGGTGCGGGCATGGAGAAAGATAAGGATAAGAAGAAAGACAAAGATAAAGAGGAATAAAGAGAAAGAGAAAGAGAAGAAAGAGGGGGGCAGCACTTCCTGTTGCACCCCCCGCCGGCATTCACCCCAAAAAAAACCTTGAACTTCCGGCGGCGAACCAAGAAATTCCGCCTCCCGCGTCTGGTAGGATACTCAAGTGGCCAACGAGGGCAGACTGTAAATCTGCTGGGCACCGCCCTACGCTGGTTCGAATCCAGCTCCTACCACCATTTCCGGGGAAAGCCGCGAGGCGGTTAATGCTGATATTTCACCCTGATTGCCAGGGTCTCGTATGAGAACAAGCAGCCCGGCGGGGATGTCCGTGACGCGCCGCGCTTTTCGATGGTGGCAACGCAATCCTCTGCCTGGCGGAGGATGCCGGGCAGGCCGGCCCGCGCAGGAGATGGCGCCGATTCTTCCCAAACATTTTCCTTGCCCCCGCCTTCGCCAGACGGGATACATGCCGCTTGCGTTAGTGGAAGTCCGTCGGTTGCGGATTCCCACCATGACTGGTCCGGCATCCCGCCGGATTGGAACGGTGGCACCGGCAAACGCCATGAAGATCCTACCAGAATCTTCCCGGCATGTGCGGGTGGCACGGAGCCTCCCAAGACTCCCTTCAGTCGTGCAGCTCAACAACAAAACCAATGGCAACAGTCACAAAACCCGAAATCATCTCAGAGTTCAAAATCCACGAGAAGGACACCGGCTCGTCCGAAGTCCAGATCGCGCTGCTCACCGCCCGCATCAATCACTTGACCGAGCACCTGCGCGCGCATCGCAAGGACTTCCACAGCCGCCGCGGCCTTCTCCAGATGGCAAGCCGCCGCCGCAAACTCCTCGACTACTTGAAACGCACCAACCTGCCCAAATACACCGAGATTTTGCAAAAGCTGAGCCTCCGCCGCTGACCTCTCCCGGCTCTTCCAGCGCACGGGCGATCCGATCCGCGGGTCGCCCGTTGTTCTTCCAACGAACACCGGCGCCAAACCTGGGACATTTCCGTCTGCCTCCTTCGCCGTCCCCGCCCCGCCCCCCTGATGGCGGCAAACGGAAATCTCTCAAGTCTGGCCCAAGGGATGCAAAAAGAGCCGGCAACCGGCCAACCGGCCACACACACACAACCCAAACCCGACCCAAGCCCGATGAACCCATCGGCACTCACCCGAAAAAACATCCGATAAAACATCTGATCAACCATCCGACAAATCATCCAAACATGAAACAAAAACACTCCGTCACCGTCCCCGGCCTCGGCATCACCTTTGCCACCGGCACCCTCGCCCACCTCGCCAACGGCGCGGTCACCGTCACCGTCGGCGAAACCACCGTCTTCGTCGCCGCCACCGCCGCCGAGACCGTCAAACCCGGTCAGGACTTCTTCCCCCTCACCGTCGATTACCGCGAAAAATACTCCGCCGCCGGCCGCTTCCCCGGAGGCTATTTCAAACGCGAAGGCCGCCCCTCCGAAAAGGAAATCCTCACCTCGCGCCTCTGCGACCGCCCCTGCCGCCCCCTCTTCCCCGAAGGCTTCCTGAACGAAGTCCAGGTCATCGGCCTGCTCCTCTCCGCCGACCAGGCCAACGAGGCCGACATCCCCATGGTCAACGGCGCCAGCGCCGCGCTCGCCATCTCCGACATCCCTTGGGGCGGCCCCATCGCCGCCGTGCGCGTCGCGCAAATCGACGGCCGCTTCGTCGCCAACCCCACCACCGGGCAAATGTATTCCTCCGACCTCGACCTCATCTACGTCGGCAACGAAAAAGACATGCTCATGATCGAAGGCTCCGCCGCGCAACTCCCCGAAGACCGCTTCATCCAGGCCCTCGAATTTGCGCACCAGGCCATCCAGCCCGTCATCACCGCCATCAAGGAACTCACCGCCCTCGCCGGCAAACCCAAGCGCGCATTCCCCCTCGTCACCGCCAGACCCGAGGCCCGCGCCATCATCGAACGCGTTGCCGCCCCGAAAATCGTGGACGCCATCTTCGGCAAGGAAAAACAAGTCCGCGCCGCCAACATCACCGCCCTCAAGGAGGAAGCCAAAGCCGCCCTCCTCGCCGAACTCGGCGAAGGCAACTTTGCCGACCACGACCTCGCCATCGTCTTCGAAGACCTCCAATACAAAGCCTACCGCAAAGCCGTCCTCGAACGCGGCGCCCGCGCCGACAACCGCGACGCCACCACCCTCCGCCCCATCACCAGCGAAGTCGGCGTCCTCCCCCGCGTCCACGGCTCCGCCCTCTTCCAACGCGGCGACACCCAGGCCCTCGTCATCGCCACCCTCGGCCCCACCAAGGAAGCCCAGGACCTCGACGCCCTCACCGGCGGCGCCAAGTCCAAATCCTTCATCCTCCACTACAACTTCCCCCCCTACTCCGTCGGAGAGACCGGCCGCTTCGGCGCCCCCGGCCGCCGCGAAGTCGGCCACGGCGCGCTCGCCGAACGCTCCCTCGTCCCCGTGCTCCCGCCCGAGGACAACTTCGCCTACTCCATCCGCCTCGTCTCCGAAATCATGGCCTCCAACGGCTCCACCTCCATGGCCTCCATCTGCGGCGGCTGCCTCGCGCTCATGGACGCCGGCGTGCCCATCATCGCCCCCGTCGCCGGCATCTCCTGCGGCCTCATGACCGAGAACGCGCCCGACGGCTCCATCAGCAAATGGACCACCATCACCGACATCATCGGCGAGGAAGACCACTTCGGCGACATGGACTT
>JAITDF010000340.1 GCA_031282705.1 Opitutaceae bacterium
TTTTTTTTGTAAAAAAAAACAACCCCTTTTTTCACCGGTCGTTGCCCCCCCCCCCCCCCCCCCCCGAGTTTTTGGTGTGACGGCATAGGTGCCGGTGGTTTGGACGGAGCAGCGGTCAATCGCAATCGCATCCGATGGTTCGTGAGGGGGAGGTCCAAATCCCCGATCCCCGAAAAATTCAAAGCCCCAAAACCCCGAATTCCAAGGGGGCGGTGCCACCGCCCGAACCCACGGACGGGACACCCGTGCCCTGTTGCAGGCCCCTTGTGCGCCCCTTTGCGCGTCGAAGCAGGTTTGGTTCCGGGCGAAGCGACAGTCTGCCAACCTGCGCTGCGTCAGAGCCGCGTAACATCACATCGGCAATCCATTTCCCGATATGCAACAATCTCTGAAGCGCGAAACACTCTTGGAAACCATCCGAATCCGGCTGGACGAATCGCCCGCCGTGGCCCTGCTGGGCGCGCGCCAAGTCGGGAAAACCCGCTCGCCGGGCAAGTCGCGTCCGAATGGGAGGGCCCGGTGACGACATGCGATTTGGAGCGGCCGACGGTGCGGGCAATGCTGCAAAACGCACCGGAAGAATTGCTCGGCGAACGGGAGGGGCTCGTCATCGTGGACGAAGTGCAACGCCTGCGTGAGATCCGACCAAACGCACAGCCCCGTTTCCATTCGTCTCCCGTAAACATGGGATTCTTCCCTCCGTTCTTTTGTCGCCTTCCAAATCTCCCCCCAAGCGCTGGTGCGTTTTAGCATCCGGGCCCCGTGTTCACATTCTTCTTCCTATCAATCCGCTCCCAAAATATGACCTTGAAAACAACACCTGCCTCACTCCGTCCCCTGTTCGGCGGCCGTCGCGCCATACTGCGAACCCTCGTCGCGGGCATGCTCACCATTTCCCTGGCTCCCCTGTTCGCTCAGCCCACCGGGATGATTTCAGGCACCGTCACCAACAGCGCTTCCGGTGCCGTTCTCCAGGATGCCCGGGTCGAAATCCGCTCGCTCGGCATCCTGACTTCGACCGATGAACTCGGCGCATTTTCCATTACCAGCCTCCAGCCGGGTGACTACGAACTCGACATATCCTACATGGGGCTCGACACGCAAAAAAAACCCGTGCGCGTGGCAGCCGGTGAAATCGTCACGGCCGACATAAAGCTCACCACTGAAATATATAAACTGGAGGCCTATGTGGTGACCGGCGAACGCGAGGGAAATGCCGCCGCCATCACCCGGCAGAAAAATGCCGACAATATAAAGAACGTCCTGGCACTCGACGCTTTTGGCAATCTTACCAACGACAACGCCGGCGAACTCCTCATCCGCATCCCCGGTGTCATCGGTGTCATGGACGACGAGGGCAATGTGTCCAACATCACCGTGCGCGGCGCGCCCAGCCACATGACCAACTTCAGCGTGGACGGCAACCAGCAGGCCAGCACCGGCGGGTTCAGCCGGGAATTTCGCACGCACGCCATTTCCGCCGCTCTTTTCGACGAAATCGAGGTCATCAAGGCGCCCACGCCCGACCTCCCGTCTGATTCACTCGGAGGTTCGGTAAATATGAAAACCTCCTCCACTCTGCGCAATAAATCTCGCCGCCTCTCCTACCGTGCCGCCGGCCGCTGGGCCCCGCCTTTCTACGATGCGATTCCCATGCGTCGCGACCATTCGCTCCACGGCCTGTTCAGTCTCAATTATCAGGATATTTTTGGTGTTCTCGGCGGCGCCAGCAACTTGGGCATCACGCTGAGTGCATTCTATAACGAGAACGTCTCCGGGTATTACAAAAACACCTACAACTACGAGGATGCCGGCGGCACCCCCGCCTACATAAGTGACTACAGCAACTATGACGTTTACAACAACCGCAAGCAGATGAGCGCCAGCCTGCGCATCGATTTGCGCGTTTCGCCCGGCTCCACCTTCTACGCAAAATTCATATACAACGACTCGAACGAGCCCTTCATGCGCAACTATCAAGCCCGCGCCCGCATTTGGGACGGCGCCCCCTCGCCCTCGCCCGCCACGGTCGCGCCCGGCTATACCGCCGATGTCACCACCGCCGTGCCTGACAGCAGCACCAATTACCCACGAATCTACTCCTATTCGAAATTATACAGTTTCTTCGCCCGCGAGCGCACCTTTACCGTTGGCGGCCGCCATGATCTCGGGCGCTTCCGCGTCGATTACGATGCCAATCATAATTACAATCACGTGGATCTCGGCGACGGCCGCGCGGGCAACAAGGGCGGCGCTTTCAACATGGAGGTGCGCGGCGTCGGCTACACCATCGACAAGTCCCTTTCGTCCGATTATCCGATGCTCACCACGACGCCCGGCGCAAAAGACATCCACAATGCCGAGAACTACATGAGCGCCAGCCTCACGACACGCGAGGGGCAGCAGCGGAACACGGACATTACGAATTTCAGCGGCGATATTCGCTATGCGCTCCCCACATCCTTCAGTTCCATGCTGAAGGCGGGGGCGCGCCATCGGGGGCAAAAGGTGGAAACCGTGAATGGAGATCGCCGGATGATCTACCAGGGCACCGCCGCACACCTCGCCAGCCTCGTTGATCCCGCCATCAAAACCAGTGCGGGTTTTGCCGATGGCAGGCAACTGCCGTTTGTGGACGCAGCCGCAGCCGCCGATGACGTGGCCAATAATCCCTCGAATTGGAGAACGGACACGTATTATAATGTCTCTGAATATTACAAGGACACAAAGGACATCCGGGAGGAGGTTTCCGCCGCCTACGTGCAAGGCGCCGCCCGGGTTGGACGTCTCAACATTCTTGCCGGGGCGCGCTTTGAAAAGACGAAGACCAATGCATTTGGTTATATTCCGGCCGAGGAACTCACAACCTCGGCCGAGCGCAGCGCCGACCCCGAGGGCTCCGCCCGGAAGGATTATGCCAACCCCAGTCGCGTGCGCGCCAGCTATGACGACTGGTTCCCGGGCATCCATCTCACCTATGCGATCGCAAAAAATTTTCAGGCCCGGGCCAGTTGGTCAAACACCATCGGGCGCCCGAAACTCAGCGACCTCCTCCCCGGCATGACCTCCTCAAGCGTGACCGATGAAGAGGAGGACGACGGGTTGCGCGGAAACATCTACGTAAACAATCCCCATCTCGCCCCGCAAAAATCGGAGAACTGGGATCTTTCGCTGGAATACTATTTCGAACCCGTCGGGCAATTCTCGGTCGGTTATTATAGAAAAAACATCGACGGCTTCATCGTCAACGCCGACCTCGGGATCATCGGGGTGGATTCCGGCACCGCGATGAACGAGATACTGGATATGTATCCACAATACAAGAACTCCACCGGCTACCGGCTGAAATCGAGTTTTAACGGCGGCGGCGCGACGGTGGACGGGCTTGAAATCTCATATCGCCAGGAATTGCGTTTCCTTCCGGGGATTTTCAAGGGGCTCGCGGTGTTCGCCAATTACACTTATCTGAAATCCTCCGGCGACTACGGCGAAGGCCCGAATGCCTCCACTGACGAAATGCCCCGCTTTGTGCCGAAATCGGGAAATGCCGGGCTCACATGGAAATACCGGAAGTTCACCGCCAGCGTGATGGCCAACCACACGGGCAGGCAGCTCTGGACTTACGCGGCCAACAACTACCGGCTGCTCTATCGCGAAAAACGCACGCATGTGAACATGAGCGTCTCATATCGGGTGCGTCGCTCACTGACGCTCTTCTGCGATATGAACAACGTGTTCAACGAGCCGTATCGCTATCATTATTACACGTCAGACCGCCCGCAATCCTACAACGTTTCCGGAACCACCATGACCTTCGGCATTTCCGGTGTTTTCTAAAAAAACGCCATTACTGGCACTGACAATTTTCGTTCCAATCATCCCAAAATCCACACTCGACTTCCCCTTCCATGAAACAGACACATTCACTCCGGCTGCCAGCCCGCAGCATCCGCGCGTTTCGCCATTCCCCAATGGTTCTTCTGGTAATAACCGCGTTGCTTCCCTTGTGCGCTTTTGCGCAGGCTCCCACGGGGAGCTTGTATTGGGATCCCGGTGGTTCAGGCACCACGGACGCCGGCGGTTCCGGCGCATGGGATGCCACAAGTGAATCGTGGTGGGCGGGCGCCGGTTCCATCGCATGGGTTTCCGGCACAGGCGGATCGATGTCGCAATACGTGAATCTCTATTTCGGTGGCAATGGGCAGGGCGCCGAGCCGTATGAGATCGCAACATCATTGGGGGAAATACTGATAGCCAACGTTGATGCGAGCACTCAGTATGATTTGAAGTTATATTTTCAAGGGGATTATATATTCAAGTCAACCAATCCGGCCGGAACCCTCATTGGTGGCGCGACTGTCCTGTCGGGGGGGGATTACACCTGCCTGAATGTCTTTTCCAATGCGGGGCAAACGCTCGTGTTTGATGGAGGAGTCGGCGGCATGGCGTTGCAGAGCAACAGTAACAACTCAAGTCGCTCATCCATAAAGATTGCCGGCGGTGGAAACATCACCCTGCAAAACAATGCCGCCATCACCCAATCGCACAACAACGGACGGATCACAATCGGAGAGGCATCCGGGTCGCAAACCAAGCTGACACTGGCTGACAACTCTGTGACCGTGCAAGGGAAGCGCATCTTTCTGGATAATGCCGAGCTTGTCGTGAATGGCGCGTATATCAATTTGACCCGCGGCGCGAATAATGCAGATAGATCCTCGATCCAGATCGGAAACACCGGGACGTCCGCTACAAACATTCCCTCTGTGTTTACGCTGAACAGCGGCACTGTGGTTGCCACACCGAATAGTTCACAGACCGTCGATAATCATGGCATCCTGTTTGGTTCTCCGACTGCATCCACCAATAACGTCGGCGGCATTTTCAACCTGAACGGGGGCTTGCTCGTCACGACGAACATTGTGGCCTTCAATACAACCGGGGTTACCGCGGCACAATTCATCTTCAATGGCGGAACGCTTGCCGTGGCTTCGAATGTGGACAAGCAATCCCAACTCGATGGATTTATATCCGGCCTCGACGGGGCCTCTGACAAATTCGTCCGCATCGACACGGGCGGCGCTTTCATCGACACCGGCAATGCCAACCTCAACGGCGTCGCGACGATTTCCTCGACCATCACCGGTATTGGATGCCTCACCAAGCTCGGTGAGAAAACCCTCAAGCTGGCCGTTGCCAACACCTACTCCGGCACCACCACCGTTTTCGGTGGCACGCTCGCGCTCGGCGTGGCCGACGCTATCGCCTCGAGTTCCGGCGTCTCCATCGCTTCCGGGGCGGCGCTCGATTCCATCGGCCTCGACCAGACGCTCCACAACCTCTCCGGCGCTGGCGCCGTCGCGATGGGCGCGGGCGGCCTCACGCTCGCGAACACCGGCACCAGCACGTTCAGCGGGAGCATCACGCGCGATGCCGCCGCGGCGCTCACCAAAACCGGCGCAGGCACATGTATTCTCGGCACCGGCGCAAACCTCGGCGGCGGCATCACCGTGGGCGAGGGAGGACTTCAGGGCACGGCCGATACGCTTGCTTCAGCCCTTGCCGGTGGCGCGCCCATCGACACCGGCGCCGACGGACGCGTGATCTTCGACGAATCCACCGAGACCACCTACGCGGGCGTGATCAACGGCGCGGGCAAGATCGAAAAGACCGGCACCGGCACGCTCACGCTCTCCACCGCACAAACCTACACCGGGGGTGTGATCGCCACCGCCGGAGCGCTTCGCGGCAACACGGAAAACCTCCACGGCAGCCTTGCCCTCGCCGCCCCCGCGACCGTCATCTTTGACCAGGACGCCGCCGGCACCTACACCGGCACCATCACCGGGGCCGGCACGCTCGAAAAATCCGGCTCGGACGCACTCACGCTTGCCGCCGCCAGCGAGCACACCGGCACGACCCGCCTGCTCGACGGCACGCTCGCCGCGTCCACCGCGGACGCCCTCGCGGCGAGCAGCCGCATCCACATTGAGACGCCGGCCACACTCGACTTCGGCGATTTCGACCAGACGCTGCGCAACCTCACCGGCAGTGGCACGCTGACGATGGGCACGGGCCGCCTTACTGCCGATGTGACGGCGGCCACCGCGGCCACCTTTGCCGGCATCATCGAAGGTTTCGGCGGCCTGAGCAAAACCGGCGCGGGCACCCTCATCCTCGCGGGCGCCAACACCTTTTCCGGCGACACCGCCGTCACCAGCGGCGCGCTCTTCATCGACAGCGCCGCCGCCCAGCTCACCGGCGACATCACCGTCGCGCCCCTCGCGGCCTTCGGCGGCGCGGGCACCGTTGGCGCCGCCGGCAAGACCCTCGCGCTCGGTGCCGGCAGCACGCTGCAAATCGGCACGCCCGGCTCTCTTTCCGCTCAAACCCTTACGGTGAACAGCAATGTCTCCTTCACCGACGCCACCCTCGCGGTCGATCTCTTTGCTGGCAACACCAGCGACCGCCTTCTCCTCGGCCCCGGCGCGACCCTCACCGCCTCCGGCAGCAACACCATCGACATCGGCGCCTTCACCTCCGGCACCTTCAACCTCGGCAACCTCGCCGCGCTCAAAGCCGACAGCGCCTCACTCACCCTCACGCTTCGCGGCCAGAGTGCGGAAGGCGGACGCCAGTCCATCGCCTCCGGCACCACGGCCACCGGCGACCTGGTCCTCACCACCATCGCCAGCAAAAGCCGCGAGATGGTGTGGACGGGCAGCGCCGGCTCGCTTTGGAACACCGCCGACACCGGCTGGAACGACCACCTCACACCCGGCGACGCCAGCCAGTTCGCCTCCGGCGACCGCGTGATCTTCGACGGCGCCTCCGACACCGGAAACGAGGCGAACCGCCACATCACCATCGAAGGCGCCTACGTCACCGTTTCGGACCTGATCGTGCGCGGCGACGCCAGCTACTCCTTCGACGGCGCGGCGATCATCGCGGATGCGGAGAGCGTCGTCGACGTGCCCGACACGCTCACCGGCGCGACCGGAAAACTTCTCAAGCAAGGCACCGGCACACTCACCCTCGCACCCGCCACTGGCACCAATCACTTCAAAGGCGGCGTCGAACTCCAGTCCGGCGTGCTCGCGCTCGACTCCCCCGGCGCGCTGGGCGATTCCGCTGTTTCCATCACCGGAGACGCCGGCGCGCCGGTCACGCTCCGCATCGAAAGCAACGCCCGCGGCATCCAGCTCGGCGGCCCCGTCGACCTCGGCACGAAGGGCCTCACCCTCGACACACAAGCCCACGACGCCACGCTCGCCGGCGCGCTCACCGGCGACACCGGCGGCGAT
>JAITDF010000653.1 GCA_031282705.1 Opitutaceae bacterium
GTGTGCCGGGGGGGCTTTTTGTGGGGGGGGGGCCCGCGCGGCGCCGGCGGTTGTGGGCGTGGGGGGGCGGGGGGGGGCCGCGCCCCCACCGCCCTACCAAAATCTGCCGACTGCGTAACATCAGTACTTAAACGAGTGTCAACATTCCTTGGAAAACAAAGAAACTGCTTGCATTCATTCCAGAAATTCCTGCAATTCTTGAATAATGAACACTCAGGCACCGGAAACAAATTCGCCCGTGGATGCGGCCACGGCTGCCGCGGCGGTTGCACGGCCCGAGCTGACGCAATTGTCGGAACTTGAGCGTGAAATCATCGCCTACTGGGTGGGCATCGCCACGCAATTGGGTTATCCGCGCTCCGTGGGCGAAATTTTTGGCACGGTGTTTCTGGCGGGCGGGCCGGTCAGCGCCGATGATCTCGTCGTCCGCCTTGGCATCAGCCGCAGCGGCGCCGGGCAGGGGCTGAAGACCCTGCTCGACATCGGTGCGATCAAGTCGGCGCACAGCATCGCCAACCGCCGGGAGCATTTTCAGATGCAAAACGACCTCGGCGTGCTGGTGAAACAATTCCTGAACGTCCGCGTCTTCCCGCAACTGGAGGAGCTTGGCCGCCAGCGAAGCGCCCTCGCCGCCGCCGTCGCCGAAACGGAAAACCCGCACCTCATCCAGCGCTTCGACAAACTCCAGCGATGGCAGAAAAAAGCCGCCCCGCTCATGACCGTGCTGAAGACCCTCGCCACATGATTTCAACAGCGAAAAACTTGCCCGCGGCATTCTCAAAACGCCTTTCATAAAACCCGCCCTGATTATCCTCCCTTATCATGATCTACCTACTCGGCGGCTCCGGTTATGTCGGCCAGGCTTATCGGCAACTCCTCGTCACCAGGGGGATTCCCTTCAAAAATCTGCGGCGCGCGGAGCTTGATTATACAAATGCCGCCACGCTCGCCGCTGCGCTCAAGGCCGCTCGCCCGGACTTTCTCATCAACGCCGCGGGCTATACCGGCAAGCCCAACGTCGATGCCTGCGAACTTCACAAGGCCGAATGCCTTTTCGGCAACGCCGTTCTCCCCGGTCGCGTCGCCGAAGCCTGCGAGGCCGCCGGCGTGCCGTGGGGCCACGTCTCGTCCGGCTGCATCTACACCGGCGCGCGCGCGGACGGCTCCGGCTTCACGGAGGACGACGCGCCCAACTTCACCTTCCGCCAGAACAACTGCAGCTTCTATTCCGGCGCCAAGGCGCTTGGCGAGGAGGTGCTCGCGGGCCGTCCAAATGTATATGTCTGGCGCCTCCGCATCCCCTTTGATAATATAAACAATCCGCGCAACTATCTCGCCAAGCTGATGCGCTACGAGCGGCTGCTCGACGCGGCCAATTCCATCTCGCAGCTCCATGAGTTTGCCGCCGCCACGCTCGCCTGCCGGGAAAAACGCATCCCGTTTGGCATCTATAATGTCACCAACCCCGGGCACATCACGACCCGCGAGGTGGTCGGCCTCATCCGCGAAAGCGGCGTCTGCCCCAAGGAATACCGGTTTTTCGCCGATGAGAAAGAATTTATGCAAATCGCCGCCAGGACGCCGCGCTCAAATTGCATCCTGTCCCCGGCCAAACTCGCCGCCGCCGGCATCCGGCTGACGCCGGTCCGCGACGCCTTGCGCGAAGCACTGAGGAATTGGAAATAAACCGCGAGGGGCGCGAAGAGCACGAAGGCTTCACCTATGGGAACCTCCAAAAATAAAAAACAAGACGGCCACGGAAATCGCGAAACCCCGCGAGATTCCCAACAAGTGGTTTTTCTTAAGGGCGCTTTGAAAAATCATGTCCCGCACGGAGGCGCGGGGAGCGAAGTAGGGCAAGCGTCCCGCTTGCCTGATTGGAGTGTGGGGCGAGCGTCCCGCTTGCCATTCCGGGGCGACGCGCAAAGCGCGCCGTCAGGCAAGCGGGACGCTCGCCCTACTTTGCTTCCGCGCGGGCTTTTTAATGATTTCATGGTGTTTTTGATTTTTCAAAGTGCCCTTAAACAAATTTACAGCTTTCCCCTGTTTGATATTTCGCGTCCTCTCGCGTCCTTTCGCGGTTAACAGACAAAAATTTCCATGAACATACTCGTCACAGGCGGTTGCGGCTTTATCGGAAGCAATTTTATTCGCCAGCGTCTTGCCGGAGCCGGAACGCCGCTGCGCAGGCTCGTCAACCTCGACGCGCTCACCTATGCCGGCAATCCCGCCAACCTGTCCGGCCCCGATGCCGACCCTCGCTATCTTTTCACGCACGGCAGCATCGCCGATGAAACACTCGTCGCCCGGCTGCTGGCGGAACACGAAATCGACGCGGTGTTGAACTTCGCTGCCGAAAGCCACGTCGATCGCTCCATCGACAGCCCGGAGCCTTTTATACAGACCAACGTCGTGGGCACCCTCCGCCTGCTCAACGCCGCGCGCCGCCACTGGAACACGCTGCCGGAACCCCGCCGCGCCGGATTCCGCTTCCTGCACGTCTCCACCGACGAAGTTTACGGCACCCTCGCCCCCGGCGACCCCGCGTTCACGGAGGAGACCCCTTATGCGCCCAACTCCCCCTATTCCGCCAGCAAGGCCGCCGGCGACCACCTTGTCCGTGCCTATCATCACACCTACGGACTGCCGGTGCTCACGACCAACTGCTCCAACAATTACGGCCCGTATCATTTCCCCGAAAAACTCATTCCCCTGATGATTCTCAACGCGCTCGACGGGCAGCCGCTCCCCGTCTATGGCGACGGCATGCAAATCCGCGACTGGCTGTATGTGGAGGACCACGCCGCCGCCCTCTGGCTTGTCCTGCAAAAAGGCCGCGTTGGAGAAACCTATAATATTGGAGGGCTCAACGAGCAGTCGAATATCAACATTGTCAAAACCATCTGCGCGCTCCTCGACCGCAAATGCCCGCGGCCCGACGGCAAATCCCATGCGGACCAGATCACCCACGTGGCCGACCGTCCCGGCCACGACCGCCGCTACGCCGTCAACTGCGAAAAAATCCGCCGCGAACTTGGCTGGCGGCCAAGGGAGACTTTTGCCACCGGCCTCGAAAAAACGGTGGACTGGTATCTCGCCAACCGCCCCTGGGCAGCCGAAATCACCGCGAAAAAATACAACCGTGAAAGATTGGGCGTTGCCGGGTGAGTTTAAGTTTAAGGGTGCTTTGAAAAATCAAAAAACAACATGAAATCATTGAACAGCTCACGCGGAGGCTTTTGTGCCGCAGGGCAAGCGTCCTTTCCCCGGTTTGATATTTCGCGTCCTTTCTCATCCTTTCGCGGTTAAAAACTGAATTTTTAGAACTTCCCTTTAT
>JAITDF010000690.1 GCA_031282705.1 Opitutaceae bacterium
GGTGTTTCAGCCCCTCCGGGGCTGACCACCGCTGCTCCGAGGCTTCACGGGCTCTCTACATAAGCGACGAACCTTCTTTCCTCCTTCTCTTTCTCTTTCTTCTTTCGTCAGGTGTGGGCCGGGAGAAAGAGAAAGAGGAAAGAGGAAAGAGAACGGGCTCTTCCGCGCAACATCAGATCAGAAGATAAAGAGGAAAGACGAACGAGAACGAGAACGAGGAACGAGAACGAGAACGAATAAAGATAAAGAGAAAGAGGAACGGGAAAGATAATGAGGGAAGATAAGAGGCTTGCCCGACCGCACCGACCGGCGGTTGTCTTTTCCGAACCATGCACGTCCCGTTTCATCTCGCGACCGAACTCGACACCGCCCTCAAGACCGCCGCCGCCGCCGCCGGACTCGACGCCGCCGCGTTCGCGCCCGAAGTCCGCGCCGCCGACCCCCGCTTCGGCGATTATCAGGCCAACGGCGTCCTCGCCTGGGCCAGGCGCTCAAAACAAAACCCCCGCGCCCTCGCCGAAAAACTCCTCGCCGCCCTCCCCGCCGGCACCGCCGCGCGCTGGGACGCCGCCATCGCCGGCCCCGGCTTCATCAACTTCACCCTCAAGCCCGCCGCGCTCCTCGCCTGGCTGCGCGCCTACGCCGGCGCCGGCGCCCTCGCCGCCGGCGCCGCCTCCGCGCTCGCCGGCCGCACCTGGGTCGTCGATTACAGCTCGCCCAACACCGCGAAACAGATGCACGTCGGCCACCTCCGCTCCGCCGTCATCGGCGAGGCCATCTGCCGCCTCCTCGCCTTCAGCGGCGCGCGCGTCATCCGCGACAACCACCTCGGCGACTGGGGCACCCAGTTCGGCAAACTCATCTACGGCTACAAACGCTGGGCCGACCCCGACGCACTCCGGCGCCAGCCCATCGAGGAACTCGAACGCCTCTACAAACTCGGC
This sequence comes from Opitutaceae bacterium, assembly GCA_031282705.1. Lineage (GTDB taxonomy): Bacteria > Verrucomicrobiota > Verrucomicrobiia > Opitutales > Opitutaceae > Termitidicoccus. The sequence goes on from JAITDF010000690.1 coordinate 945, forward strand.
AACGAAGCCACCCCCGACGGCTCCCCCGCGCTTGAGGAGGCCCGCCGGGAACTCGTGAAACTCCAGTCCGGCGACCCCGAAAACCTCGCCCTCTGGAAAACGTTTTCCGACGCCAGCCGCCGCGCCTTCGACGAAATCTACGCGCGCCTCGGCATCCGCTTCGACCACTACCTCGGCGAAAGTTTTTACAACGACAGGCTCGAACCCGTCCTGCGCGAACTCGCCGCCCTGAAAATCGCCGAGGAAAGCCACGGCGCCCTCGTCGTCTTCCACGACGAACACCCCCGCTTCAGCCGCCACGCCGAACGCCCCCAGCCCTTCATCATCCGCAAGACCGACGGCGCCGGCAACTACGCCACCACCGACCTCGCCACCATGCTCCACCGCGTGGAGCACTTCCACGCCGACGGCATCGCCATCGTCACCGACTTCCGCCAGGCCGACCACTTCGAACAGCTCACCCTCACCACGCAAAAATGGTTCGCCGCCACCGGCCGCCCCATGCCGGAATTCAACCACGTCACCTTCGGCGCCGTGACCGACGAAAACGGCAAGGCCCTCAGGACCCGCGACGGCGGCACCATCAAGCTGAAAGACCTTCTCGACGAAGCCGAGCAGCGCGAACTGGCCATCGTGCGCGAAAAAAACGCCGCCCGCCCCGAACCCGAACGCTTCACCGACGAGGAGTGCCGCGCCATCGCCCGCACCGTCGGCATCGCCGCCGTGCAATACGCCGACCTCTCGCAAAACCGCTCCAGCAACTACGTCTTTTCCTGGGACAAAATGCTCGCCCTCGACGGCAACACCGCCCCCTACCTGCTCTACGCCGTCGCGCGCATCCGCTCCATCTTCCGCCGCGCCGGCGGCGGCGGTGCCCCCGCCGCCGCTGCCGCCGCCGCCGCCGCCGCCGCCGCGGAAATCCCAAATCCCAAATCCCAAATCCCAAACATCGCCCCCGCCCCCTCCTCCGGTGCCGCCGCCATCAGTGCCGCCGCCCCCGCTGGTGGCGCTGGTGGCGCTGGAGACGCCGCCGGTGGCGCCGATTTTTTCGCCGGCGCCACCGCGCCCGAGACCCCCGCCGAACTCGCCCTCGCGCGCAAGCTGGTGAAATTCGCCGACGCCGTGCGCCTGGCGACCGACACGCTCCGCCCGCACTTCCTGTGCCTCTATCTCTACGAACTGGCCGGCGACTACAGCGCCTTCAACAACGCCGACAAAGTGTTGGTGGACGACGCCCCCGTGCGCGCCCGCCGCCTGCTCCTCTGCGCGCGCACGCTCCTCGTGCTCGAAACCGGCCTGCACCTCCTCGGCCTCCGCACCCTGGAGCGCATGTGACGCGACCATGCCGCCGCCGCCGGCGTGCCGCAACGCCGGCATTACGCCATCCCGCCGGCGCGACCGCATGACGCAACGCCAGCGCGGCAGCGTGCCGTAGCGCAGGCTGGCGGACTGCCGCTTCGCCCGAAACCAAACCTGCTTCCGGGCCGGAGGCCTGCAACCAGGCCCATGCCCGCCCGGAAAACGAGCCCGCGGCCAATCGTGAGCGTCGAAGCAGACTTGGAAGTCTGCGGTACGTCAGACACCGGCGCGGGAGCGCCAACGTACCGCAGGTTTCCAAACCTGCTTCCGGGCCGAAGGCCCGCAACCAGAGACCCATGCCCGGAAACAAACCCGCGATCAGGCGTGAGTTTTTAAGCAGGTTTGGTTCCGGGCGGAGCGAGAAGCCTGACAACCTGCGTTACGAGGCGCTGCCGCGCCGGCGCGAGGTGCTGCTGCGCCGGCGGCTTGTCGTACCGCAGACTTCCAAGTCTGCTTCAAAACTCGCGCCGGGTTGCGGGCCTGTTTCTTCCGCATAACATCAGTGCGCGCCGGCGCCATGCTCTCCGTCCGCGCAGCGCGTGCCGCGGCACCCGCGCGCTCAGCGGCGCCTGTGCGC
>JAITDF010000348.1 GCA_031282705.1 Opitutaceae bacterium
AATTCCAATGCGCTGATCGCCTGGAAACGGCCTTTTCTTTTATCCTCCAGACTTAATGCGACAAGCCGGTTGCCCTTCATCGCCGCAATAAAATGCCTCTTCTTTTCAACGATGAAACAAAGGTTTTCATTCGCGCAAAACAAACTGTCCATCAATACATAACGAAATCGAAGCTGATTGCCGGCGCAGGCCGTGATCATGGCCCGCATATGCTCGTTCTTGGTCACCGTGGCGCGCCGTTTTAGTTTGCCGGCGGCCTGATCATAAAACACCTCGGGCTTTTTTATTAGCTCGAAGGCGACGGGAAGCGTCACGCCTTGGGCATGATAGAGCGCGTTGAGCAGGTTGATGCCCTTGACCGCCCTGTTTTGAACATGATCAAAGTGCCAGCAAATCACCTCGTTCTCGTCCGTCCATTCCTTTTCCTGTATCGTATCATCAAAAATCAGGCAGCCCCCGTCGCTCTCCACACGGCGCACCGCCGGCTTGACCCGCCTCCATAATTCCTTCGATGTATAATCCTGTCCCGACAAAAACCGCGTGACTTGGTCGTGGCTGCGCTCCCCGCCGCTCACCGTCGCAAGCGCGGTCGCCGTCGCCGGCCCGTTGTGGGCCAGCAGAAAATCCGTGCAGGTTTCCATCATTTCTTTGTCCATGTTTCCTTCATAGCATTTTCAGGGAACGCGTAACATCAGTTAAACTGCCGGCGAAGCCGGCCTGCTGAGACGCCCCGCCGGGGCTGAAAACCGCTGCTCCGGGGCGTCACTGCCTCATCGAAAATAGCGACGAACCAATTTTCATATGCGGGATTTACAGGGCGGCTTGTTATTCGCCGGATTTGCCGGTCGTTTTTTTGATGAATGTTATTTCCTCCGGGTCGTAGGGCGTGCCGTCGCGGTGGAAGATGTTGTGATACCAGATGCCGGCGGCGATCTCCTCCGGTTTCTGGCCGGGGTGGGCCGACTTGTCACTGCGGGCGACAAGGCCCCAGCTCATCGCGCCTATCCGCTCCTTCTTGAACAGCGGCAGGGCGCCTTGAAACGTGGAGCGGGGGCGGCCCATGTATTCGGTGCATACCATCGGGCGGTTGTAGTGCCTGAGCGTTTTTATAAGGTCGGCGGTGTCCTTCGGGATTTTATAATCGTGGAAGGTGATGACATCGCTGTTTTCGAGGACGAAGCCAACGATGTCCAGCTGGTTGGTCCGCGCGGGCAGCCCCCAGATCGGGGCGGTGAGGGGCTGGGAGGGGTTGATTTCGCGCGCCCACCTGAAGACGGCGCGGAGCAGGCCGGCGGACTCGGCGCCGAGAAGGGTGTTTTGCGGCTCGTTATAGAGACACCACATCATCACGCGCCGGTCGTTTTTGAAGGTTCGCAAAATATCCTTCACATACACCTCAAGGCGGCCCCATTGCGCGGGGTCGTTCACGATTTTCGCGCCGGGGCTTTGGAACCAGTGGGGCGGCTGCCGGCCCATTTTGGCCGCGGGCGGCTGCTTGTCGCCGCCGCCGTTGGTGAAGAAGGTGGGAATGGCCGTCTGGCGGTGCTTTTCGCAGAGATCCAGGAATGTCCGTATGTTTCGTTTGAGCGTGACCGGCTCGTTTTGATAAACAACATCGTTCAGGAAGATGCGAATGGTGTTGAAGCCAAGCCCCTCCGCCAGGCCGAGTTCCCTGTCTATTTCCGCCGGGTTGAAGGTGGATCTTTGCCAGAGGTCGATGGAGTTGACGGCGTAGGCCGGCACCAGATTGCAGCCGACGGGCCAAGGCCGGGCGTTATACCAATCCCAGGCGCGCTTTTCCGTCCATCGCTCGGCGGGAACCACGGGGGTTTTGCCGGTCATTTCCCTGATAAGCGCGATCTCCTCCGGGTCGTGGGGCGTGCCGTCCTTGCGGAAGATGTCGTGAAACCAGACTTTCGGCTCCGGGTCGCCGTCCTTGGCATCCCAAGGGTATTGATAATTCATCTGGTTGTTCACGAGGCCCCAATTGATGGCGCCGACATTCATGACCTTCAGCAGAGGCATGGTTTCCCTGAAGGTGGAGCCTCTCGGGCGCGCCATGTATTCCTGGCATATCAACGGCCGGTTCAGGCGCTGAAGGGATTTTATAAAATCATAAGTATCCGGCGGGATTTTATAATCGTGGAAAGTGATGACGTCGCTGTTTTCGAGGGCAAAAGTGACGATGTCCAACCGGGTGTCCCGCGAGGGCAGGCCCCAGACGGGCGAGGAGAGGGGCTGGGAGGGGTTGATTTCGCGCGCCCACCTGAAGACGGCGCGGAGCAGGCCGGTGGAATCGGCGCCGCGCCTTGTGTTCTGCGGCTCGTTATACAAACACCAGAGCAGGACGCGGTGGTCGTCCTTGAAGGTGTTTATAATGTCCTTGACGTAGGTTTCGAGCGGCGCCCAGCGGGACGGGTCGTTGACGATTTCCGCACCGGGCGACTGCTGCCAGGTGCCGCCGTGCGAGCCCGTCACCGGCTCGGGCTGCCTGCCCATGTTCGGGGGCCAGGGCTGCGTCTCCTTGCCGCCGTTGGTGAAGAAGGTGACGATGACGCGCAGCCCGTGCTTTTGCGCGATGTCGAGGAAGGCGCCGAGGTTTTTCTTGAACGTCTCCGGCTCGTTTTTATAAACGAAATCACTCAGGAAAATGCGGACGGTGTTGAAGCCGAGCTGGTCGGAACAGGCGAATTCGCGGTCAATATAAACGGGGTTGAAGGTGGAGGACTGCCACATGTCGATCTGGTTGACGGCGTAGCCGGCGACGTAATTGAAGCCGACGGGCCAGGGGCGGGCTTTATACCATCCCCAGGCGCGGGCCGCGGACCAGCGGGGGATGTCCGCGGTGGCGGTGCCGATGCCGGCAAAGGCAAGGGCGATGATGGCGAGGGCGCGGAGCGCGATATTTTTTGTGATATTTGATTTCATTATTGATTTCATGATGGCGGAAAAAGGGGGCCGTCGCGCGGCCGGTTCAAGCTGGAAGTTTAAGTTTAATGGCACTTTGAAAAAATTCATTTTTGAACAGAAGGAAACAAAGGTAACGAAGGTGAAAAACAAAGAGGGTTTTGAATGACAAGTTGTTTGTTTCATGAAAGTTGAAAAATAAGAGCGGCATGCGGCCCTGGTTGTTCTTCCTGATCGTTCTTCGTTGCCTTCTGTTCAATAATTCAAAGTGCCCTTAAGGGGAGAGGACGGGGGCGCGCGGGAAGCGGGATTATTCGACGGAGACGGAGGTTTTATAGATGCAGGTGTGGCGGTAGGTTTCGCCGGGGCGAAGAATGCTTGAGGGGAAATTATGGTGATTGGGGGAATCGGGGAAATTCTGTGTTTCGAGACAGAGGGCGGAGCGGCGCCCGTAAGTTTTTCCGTCCTTGCCTTTGATGGAGCCGTCGAGCGCGTCGCCGCAATAAAGCTGCAAGCCTGGCTGGTCGGTGAGGACTTCGAGGACGCGGCCGCTTTCCGGCTCGACAACGCGGGCGGCGGGGAAAACACCGGCCGTGCCGGCGCCGGCGCGGTCGAGGACAAAATTCAGCCCCCGGCGCCGTCGCGCACCGATGGGAGCGGGAAGGCGGAAATCACGGTCCGCTCCGGAGACGGGGGCGATTTCGCCGGTGGGAATGAGCATGTCGTCGGTGGGCGTGCAATGGCCGGCGCGGATGGAGAGAAGATGGCCGCCGATGTCGCCGGCGCCGGCTCCGCGGAGGTTGAAAAAAGAGTGGTTGGTGAGGTTGACGACCGTGGGCCTGTCAGTCACGGCCTCGTAGGTGATGACGAGGGCGTTGTCATCGGTGAGCGTGTAGCGCATCCGGACTTGGAGATTTCCGGGGAAACCCTGGTCGCCGTCGGGGGAAAGGCGGGTGCATTCCAGCGTGCGGGCGTCGGGCTGGCGGGTGTCCCAGAGGATGGCATGGAAACCGCCGGGGCCGCCGTGGAGGGCGTTGGGGCCCTCGTTGGGGGAGATGCGGTATTCCACGCCGTCGAGGGTGAAGCGCCCGCGCGAGATGCGGTTGGCGTAACGCCCGATGGCCGCGCCGAAATAACGTTCCTTTGAGTTTATGTAATCCTGGACGTTGTCGAAACCGAGCACGATGTCGCCGGGATTCCCGTCGCGATCGGGCACGATCCAGGAGACGATGCGCGCGCCGTAGTTGGTGACGGAGACTTTCACGCCTTGCAAATTGGCGAGCGTGTAAAGCCGCGCGGCGCGCCCGTCGGGCAGTGCGCCGAATGATTTCACGGGGATGGCGGGCCGGGCCGCGGCAAGCGAGGGCGCGGCGGGCGGGCATGTGTGTTTCATGGGATGAGAAAGACGCAAAAGGACGCGAAATAAATGGTTGTTTTTATTGAACAGAAGAAAACGAAGGGAACGAGGAAAGCCTTTCATTTCATATGTCTTCTTTGTTTCCTTTTGTTCAAAATAATGGTTCGTTTTATTTAACCACAGATGAACACAGATGGACACAGATAAAAACTT
>JAITDF010000754.1 GCA_031282705.1 Opitutaceae bacterium
ATGCGACCTCGGCATCGGCAACCGCCCCGCCACGCAGCACACCGACTGGACCTTCTCCTCCTCCGGCAAAACCCTCCGCGCCGCCCAACTCCTCGTCCTCGTGGAAACCGAGTGACGCCTGTTTGGAAAGTAGGGCAAGCGTCCCGCTTGCCCTACTTGATTCCCGCGCCTTCGCGCGGGACGCCCGTCCCGACGGCGACGGTGAAACCGCTTTTCGGGGCGGCTATCTGGGGAGGTAGTAGTTGCGCTGTTTTTCCGAGACGGGCAGCGCGATTTTTTCGTGCTCCATCACTTTGAGCAGGTCCTCCCAGACGGCGCGCTTGGTGCGGTTTGCCATTTTTTTCCCGTGCTCCTCCTGCCGCAAGACATACGAGGGATGGTAGGTGACCATGACGGGCGTGCCAAAAAACTGCATCCAGCGTCCGCGCACCTCGCCGAGCGTCTTGAAGCTGCCCGCGCCGAGCAGTCCCTGCGCGGCGGTGGAGCCGAGCGCGACGATGACCTCGGGGCGCACGATGTCCAGTTGCGCGCGCAGATAGGGCAGGCAGTAGGCCATTTCCTCGGCGGTGGGCGGGCGGTTGCCGTATTGCACGCCGCCGGGGCCGGCGGGGATCTCGGGGCGCCAGTTCATGATGTTGCCGATGTAAACATCGCCGCGCGCGAGCCCCATGCCCTGGATCATTTTGGTGAGGAGCTGCCCGGCGGGGCCGACGAAGGGCTCGCCCTGGATTTCCTCCTCCTGGCCGGGGGCCTCGCCGCAGAAAAAGATTCCGGCGTCGAGGCTGCCCGTGCCGAGCACGATTTTTTTGCCGGGCCGCACATGCTTGCGGCAGACCGGGTCGTTGAGGACGAGGGCGTGGAGCGCGTCCCAGCGGGTTTGCTTGCCGCCCTCGGGCAGGGTGACGGCGGGCGGCGGGGGGAGCTTGGGCGCGGGCGGCGGCGGCGCGGGGCGTTTCGCGGGTTCGCGGAGCTGGGAATAAGTGCGGGCTTCGGGCGCGGCGGCGGCGGACGGAGGCGAAGGGGAAGGACGGGCATCCGCCGGGGTGGCGGCGGACGGGACGGTGGCGGATGAGGCGGTGACAGGCGAGGCGGCGGCGGGCGAGGCCGGGGCACTCGCGCGAACGAGCCGGCGGAGAGCGGCGATGCTCTCGTCGGACACGGCCACGGTGGTCACGCCGTCGGCCTTGAGGCGGCGGAGTTCGTCGGCGAGGGCGGTGAGCGTGGCGCGCATGGTGGTGGTGGTGGTGGCGGCGGCGGTGGTGGCGGTGGCGGCGGCGAGGTTGCGGAAGCGATGGTGCGATGGTGCAGCGGTACGATGGTGCGGCGGTGGTGCGATGGCGGCGGCGGCGCGGAGAGGTTGGAGAAGTTGTTGTCTTGCGCGGGAAAACTCAGGCCGCGGGCGTGCGCGCCGCGAGAAGTTTTTCGACGTATTTGCCGAGCAGGTCGAACTCAAGGTTCACCGGGTCGCCGGCGCGTTTTTCGCGGAGGTTGGTCACGGACATCGTGGTCGGGATGAGCCACACGGCAAGGGTGTCGCCCTCGACCTCGGCGACCGTGAGCGAGATGCCGTCGATGGCGATGCTGCCTTTGTGGACGAGGTGGCGTCCGCAGCCGCCGGGGCCGCGCACGCGCAGATAAAAATCCTGGCCGCGCGGTTCGAGCACCTCGATTTTTCCGAGGCCGTCGATGTGGCCGGTGACGAAATGGCCGCCGACCTTGCCGTCGAAACGCAGGCTGCGCTCAAGGTTCACGGCCAAGCCGGGCTTGAGCGCGGAAAAGCTGGTGAGGCGGCGCGTCTCCTCCAGCACGTCGAACTCCACGGTGCCGGCGGCAGTGGCGGCGGCGGCGGTGGTGCCGGTGCCGGCGGCGGCGGTGCCGGCGGCGTCAAACGCGACCACGGTGAGGCAGCAGCCGTTGACCGCGATGCTGTCGCCGCGCGCCACGCCGGCGAGGGCGGCCTTGGCGGCGAGGCGCAGTTTCCATGCGGTGTCCGTCTTTTCAAACGACACGACTTTCCCGGTTTCTTCGACGATGCCAGTAAACATGACCGTGCATTGAACAACTATTTTTGGAAACGCGAAGAAGGAAAATGCGCCGGGCGCAATCTCAGTTCCGACGCCGGGGCGCTGTTGTTGCGCCAGCCCGGCCACTCGATGGGCTTGGGCCGCGCCGCTGGGGCCTGTTTCCATGGCCGGCGCAATCCCGGCTTGATCAAGCACGGCGTCGGGCGGCTGCTTGCGCAGCGCATCCACGCACTGGCGCCTGGCTGCGGGGACCTCAACGACCACGAGCACCTGCGCCACGCCACGCTCTTTGCGCCGTGCGCGGGCGAGCCGGGCTTGAAGCCGGGCGCCCCGGCTCCGACGCCCAACCGGCTGGAACGCCCGGCGGGCCACCCGAAAATCATGCGGCTTTCGGATGATGGGTTTCCAGCGCCCACGGGATGGCGGGGGCGCCGGTGTCCGGGACGATGAATTGCAGGCCCGCGGACAAACCGCCGCCAAGCGCGACCGGCAGCGCGAGGACCGGCAGGCCGGCAAGGCTGGCCGGGGCGTTGAGCGTAAGCAGGCGGTTGCGGTTCTCCGGCGTGCAGCAGGATTTCGTCAACGCGGGAAACGGCGTCGCGGGCATCACGAGAAAATCGCGGCCTCGGAAATACTCGCGGAAGAGCGCGCGGATGGTGGCGCGCCGGCGGCGCGCGGCGGCGCGCTGGGCGCGCGTCCAGTGGCGCCCGCGGTCAATCAGCGCCCAGACGGCGGCGCTGTAATACCCGCGGTGGCGGTCGAGCCAGGCGGCGTGCACCGCGAAGGCCTCGGTGCTCTGGAGGATCGAGTAGGCTTCGAGCGCGCCGCGAAACGCGCCGGCGAACTGGTCGCGCGTGGCGCGGTCGGCGGGCGGGGCGAGCCGGCGCGCCGCCTCGCGCACGGCCCCGGCCGTGGCGGCGTCCAAGGCGAGGCCGAGCGCGGCAAGGTCGAGAAAACAGCCGCGCGGCGGGCGCGCGGCGGCGGCGGCGGGCGCGCCGAGCAGGGCGCGGTTGACGGCGAGCATGTCGGACGCGGTGCGCGTGAGCCAGCCGGGCGTGTCGAAGCCCGGCGCGAGCGGAAAGGCCCCGCTCATCCAGGGGTGCCCGGCGCCAAGCCGCAGGCCGTGGAGCCCGCAAAACGCGGCGGGCACGCGGATGGAGCCGCCGGTGTCGGTGCCGATGCCGAACGGCACGAGCCCGGAGGCCACCGCGACAGCCGTGCCGCTGCTGGAGCCGCCGCTCACGCGCCGCGGGAAACAGGGGTGCGCGCAGTCGCCGTGAAAGGGGTTTTCCCCGGTGATGCCGTAGGCAAATTCGTGCAGGTGCGTCTTGGCGGCGAGCACCGCGCCGGCCTCGTCGAGCGCGCGCACGATGCCGGTCCCGCGTCCGGGCGGCGGCGGCGCGTGGGCGGCGGCGAGGATTTCCGCCGGGAAGCCGGAACCGGCCAGCAGCGGATGCCCGGCGGCGTGAAACAAGTCTTTCAACACATAGGGCGCGCCCGCAAGCGGCAGCGGCGCGCCAGCCCCGGCACCGCCCCCCCCGCCGCCAGCCCCCCCGCCGCCGGCATCGCTGACGCCGGCAGCGTTGACGCCGGCATCGCTGACGGCGGCAGCGCTGACGGCGGCAGCGGTGGCGGCCCGCGAGGCACCGGCCCCGCCGCCGGCATCAGCACCGGCCCGCGAGGCACCGACGCCGCCGCCGGCCCGCAGGACGGCGGCGGCGCGCGCGAAGGCGTCCTCCAGCGCGCGAGGCGTGGCGCGCGAGGCGATGGCGGCGGCCTGCCGCGCGGGCGGGAGCAGGGAGCGCAGGCGGCGGGACAGTTCGCGCGCCGCCGCGCGCGGGTCGCGGGCGGCGAGCGCCTGCCATTCGGCGATCGTTTGGGTGGAGGAAGGCGGCGGCGGCATGGCCTGCAAACGTGCGCGTCGCGCGCGAAAGCGCAACTTTTTCGCGCAGGCCGCTGCCCCGTCCGAACAACCGCCCGCAAGCCAACCATAAGCACGGCGTGCCAAGTCGCATGAAAAACAACCTGAGCGGGGCTCAAGCGGGTGTAATTGCGAAAGGTAGCAGAAGAAGGAGAAAATGGTAAAGGTGATGTTTTTAACCGGTTCCCAATTTTGGGGATGGACGGGGCGGGGCAATGAATTGCCCCGTCGAAAGCGGC
>JAITDF010000082.1 GCA_031282705.1 Opitutaceae bacterium
TGGCCAGGCGCGCGAGGTGTATGAGCTGATCCTGGGCAAGGAGCTGCCCGGCGCGTCGCTCGCGCGGGAGCGCATCACCCGCGCCGCGCCGCCGCGCCCGTGAGCGCCGCGCGCGCGGCATTATTAGCCGCGAAGGCCGCGAAAGATGCGAAGGCCGGAAAAATAAAAAACGGTGCAGGAGGTTCACGTGCGCCAGCCTGATTTTCTCCTCCATCACTACGCGGACGACAATGCCGCCGGCGCGGCGAGGGTCGGCGGCGAGGACGGATGTGGCATGGCGGTCCGCCGCCATTTTATTCCAGCGCATTCCTGCTTTGATCCCAGACTGTCAGGTTGGCGAGATCGCGCGGGCGCGGCTTCACCACCAGCGACACCAGCACGGCCACCGCCAGGGCCAGCAGGTTCCCGAAAATCGAAACATAATACGATGGCATGCCAATGCGCCATGCCTCCGGGATTCTCCCGCTGTTTCCCAGCATGATCCAGAACATGAACACCAGCGCGGCAAGCACCCCGGACCAGATGGCGGGAGTGTCGATGCGTCGGATGAACATCCCGGCAATGAACACCGACGGGATGCCGATTGTGATCACCACCCCGGCCGTGAGCATGAAATCAGTGAGCGTGAGCATGCTGCAATTATAGATAAGCAACGCGCCCGCAATCATGGAAAGCGCCATGCCAAGGGAAAAAACCTTCCCGAGAAACAGCCGGCGCGAATCGCCGGCCCTCCTGTTTATGTATTTTTTGTATATATCGTCAACGACCACCATGCCTGACACGTTTATACACGCACTCAGTGTTGACATGCCCGCGGCGAAGGCGCCCGCAATCACCAGCCCGGCCAGCCCGGACGGCAGATAGTTCATGATGAAATGCGGCAAAATCAGCTCCGCCTTGCGCACTCCGGACAGTATGCCCGAAGCCGCCGGATCGGGGTGGTGCAGGAAGAATACAAACAGGCAGATGCCGGTGAATTGGAACAGGCCCCAGACCGGCAGGCATCCGAATCCGAGAATATACATTGACTTTCGCGCCTCGCCCGCGGTCTTCGTGGTGCACCATCGCTGCACGGTGGACTGGTCAAATTGAAGATTCAAATACTGCATGCACCCCACCAGGAACAGCATGAAGACGGTCTTCTCGCTGAATCCACCAAACCATTTTGTGGGGGCCAGTGCGCCCGTCCCGTCGAGATCATAAAAGGAAAACTTATGATGGATGATTGCATCTGAAAAAATGCCGGCAATTCCATCCGGCGTGTGCATCATGGCATGCACCACGCACGCAAGGCCGCCGGCCAGAAGCACAAATGTCTGCGCGACATCCGTCCAGATCACGGCCTTGATGCCGCCCTTGACCGTATAAAGCGCCGTCACGCCGACGATCAGCAGGAGCGAATGGGCAAAGCCCCATCCCGTGACCTCCCCCACCAGCAGCGACAACAAATAAGCAATCATGCTGGTTCGCAGCAGCTGGGTGACAATAAACACAACCGACGCATAGGCGGAGATCGATCCCCCGAAGCGCAATGCCAGATAATGATAGGCGGAAGTCACCGTGCCGCGCCGGAAAAAGGGGATGAACAGCCAGGCGGCGAGCAGAACGACCACGGGAAACGCAAAATTTGGCACAAAGCGCAGCCAGGCGGTCTTGAACGCGTCCGCCGGAGTGGCAAGAAACGTGGAAGAGCTTATGACCGATCCGATAAAACTAATTCCAATCACAAGCCCGGAAAAGGACTTCCCCGCCAGAAAATAGTGTTCGGTGGACCGGTTTTTCCGTCCGGCATACAAGCCAATGGCGATCTGGCTGAGGAAATAAAGGACGAGGACAAGAATATCTGCCGTGCCAAGATTCATGGGGAGAGAAGCGTGCGGGGATGGTGTTTATGGATTTCCAGTTGCGGGGCAGGTCTTCATCTTCATTTTTTTAAAAGCGTTGGATTACCAATTTACCCGGATGCCGGCGGCAATCGCACCGGAGTCTATATTGTCGCCCGTTTGCCAGGAACCGTTGATATAGAACCGCGAGCAGCCGCACCGGCAGAGCCGGAGCTGCAGGCCGGCATCGAACATCCCCGTCGTGCCGCGCAGGTTTTCCGTCCCGGTGTTGCCCAAGACCGTGGTTTTGTCGTCGGCTTGGGAGATGTGCGCCACGCTGGCACGCAAATACGCATGGCCCAAATTGCCGGCGGGCAGTTCGAACTTCACGCCCGCGCGGAAACGCCAGGCCGCCGCCAAGTCGAACTGATAGGTGATGTCCTGCAAGTCCCGCGTGTCTTTTATGTTTTGATAAAACACATCCCCCTGCAATTGGGGAACCAGGCGGAACCGCCCGGAGAACTCCAGATTCCGCCCGATTTCCAAGGTCGCGGCGGCACCCATCCCGTCCGCGTTAAAACGGTTGTCCACCGAGGCCAGCGCGTAATCGGCCTTCATCGCCTTGAGCAGAAGGGAGGCGTAATTCCCCGTCCTCTCATAAGTCGCATAGGCGCCGATGCCGTATATTTCCGCCGTCCCTGTGACACCGGGGAGCAGGTCCAAGTCGGAGTCGCAGTAATCAAACAGCAGTCCGGTCTGCCAGCGCGCATCGGGGGTTTTGAACGAGACCAAGTCCACCCCCATCTGGGCGGCCCGCGTGTTCACCTTCAAGTCGGTGTAGCCGGGCAGGCTCACCTTGTCGTTGCGATAAAGGAAGCGCGCCCAAGTCTCCCCGCGCACATCCCACGCCTCGGCAAATTCGCCCTGGCGTTGCAACAAGGTGTCCGTGGTCGCCAGCCAGGCCAGGCGGGTGGCGGTGCCGAAACCGCGCGCCACCGAGTAGCCGGCGTTGGCCAGCGTCCAAGTCTTCCGGCCCGCGCCGTCATCGACGGGTGTCAACTTGAACATATAAAAACCCGTGCCCGCCATCGAGCCGAGCTTGAAGGCGCCGTCATGCGTGCCGTCCGGCGCGGTGATCAATGCCAGCCCGCCATCGGGCGCCGCGGCGGGCGTGTTTGCGACATTGATGATGGTCACCGTGGTTGCGGTCGCCGGATCCACGGCCCCCGTGATGGCAAAGGCATCCCCGGTCGAGTCCGGGCCCTTGAGTTGCACAAGCATTCGCAAAACGCCGTCGCCGGAATAGCCGCTCGCGGAGAGGGTGACGGGCAGCGCTCGGGGGGAGTCCGGCTGTGTTGGCGAGGCGAAGCCGAAATCCACCATGCCGTTGTTTATAATCGTCCCGGTGTTTTGGGAATGCGAGCCGAGCGAAAAGGTGCCCGTCTTCATCACGCACACCCCGGGCAGGTTCTGAAACACCCCGGCCTTCCCCGCCTGGAAAGTTCCTTCATTGACCTCAACGCGCACGCCGATGTCTGCGGCGGCGATGAGCACGCCGGCGCCGGTTTTCACCAGCACGCCGCCGCCCGTGACAGCATTTGCCAGCGTGCCGCTGACCGTGTCCGTTATATCAAATTGCACTGCTGATTCGCCGCCTATCGTGACAGGCCCCGATCCGAAAGCGCCGGGATGACGCGCGACCACCCGTCCGCCCGATCCGGAAATCACCGTGCCTCCCTCGTAGGCATTGCCATCGGCAAAAGTCACGGCGCCGGCGCCTTCATGCGCAAGCAATCCCGGCCCGGAAATCGGACCTCCGGAAAAATCATAATCCGCGCTCCCCGTGACTGTCATCCCGCCGATTGCGACACCGCCACCAGCGATTATTATCGCACGCGTGGCATCTCCAGCGGCATCCGAAACACCGTCGAAAATAACGGTGTCTCCCCCGAAAAATTGATTTATCGGCTGCGTCGGGTCCCCGTCCAGCGTGCCATCCCAGTTTGCCGCCGCCTCGTCCCAAATTCCGCTTGCCCCCCCGTTCCAGCGCAACGTCGCGGCGCCCTTGTAGTCATACGACACTTGCAGCAAATCTCCGTTGATTGCCAGTTCCGGGCTCACCAGGCGGGCGTTGGATGTCGCGATCTCCCCGTGCAAAGTCGCAATGAAATTGTCTTTTGCAAACGTGGTTTTTTCGCCGGTAAAAGACGACAGGTCGATGAGTGTCAGATTGGAGACCGCGCCGACCGCGACCGGGGTGATGTCAACCCGCACCTGGTCGAAAAAGAGGCTGCCATTGCCGGTTATATTCAGCCGGGTCGCGTCGGCACCTATATCAAATCCGATGATGCTGTCCTGCTGGAACTGGATGTCCGGGGCCATCAACGTTCCGGCCCCGGCTTCACCCTCAAGACGCAGGGTGCCGCCCGGCTCCAGCACAAACCGGTTTGCCGGGCCCGAAAGGGAAATCGCCGCCCCGCCGGAAAGCGCAGCCGCCGCCCCTGCCTTGACATTTATATAGGAACCGGCTCCGGTCAGGTTCACCATCCCGCCGGAGGACAGGGCAAAACGGCCTTCATTAATATTAAATCTGCCCGTGGCGGCGATATTCGAAGTGCCGGACAATGACCAGAGTCCCGCGCCGGTTTTTGCAAATTCAATGGTAATGGCCTGGCCGCCCGTGTTCGCTCGCGCATATATCGGATCGCGCATGTCCAGCTTCCCCCCCGCGGCGGTTTCAACATCCACATGCATGGTCATGTCTGCGGCCCCCGTAAAGGCAAAAAACAGGGAATTGGCGGCGCCACCGATCGTGTTCCCCAAAATCAGGGAGGTTTTCCCGGAACTGGCACCCAGCACCGCCCGGGCCTGGTCCATGAGATAAATCGTGCCGCCCGGAATGCTGGCATGATTGAGATTCCGGGTCGAATTATTATCAAGAATCTGGGCGTCTATTAAAGTGATCTTCGCCCCCGTTTGGAGATGCACCGCCGCCCCGGACCGCTGAGTCTGGTTTTCCCGGAAGACCGCGCCGGTGGCGTCCAGTGTGGCGGCGTTGCCGAGATACGCGCCCGCGCCGTAGGCGGTCGCGTTGTTGTTCCGGTAGAAAGTCACCCCGGCCGCGCTGAAAGTGACATTGTTCCCCAACAGCAAACCGGCGGAGGTGGTCCCGGTCGCGGTGAGGGTGAGATTCTGTCCGTTGGCAATTCCGCCCCCGGTCCTGTTATTCGGGACCGATAGGTTGTTCGCCAGGGTAACTGGGATTGCGATATCAAGTGTCACCGCGTCGCCGAAAGTGACGACACCGGTTCCCAAGGCATGGGCGTTGCCGACGGAAACCGTCCCGACATTGATGCCGGTCCCGCCTGAATAACTGTTGCTGCCGGAAAGATGCAGCGTGCCCAAGCCGGTTTTGGTGAGCGTGCCGGCGCCGGAGATGACGCCTGACAGGGTTCCCACATCCAGTCCCTCGACGGTGAAAAGCGTGTTTCCGGTGATGGTGATATCCGCCGCGATGTCGGGCGGGAGTGTGTATTGGCCCGGCGCGCGGACGCCCGCGCCCATCATGATCAACAAGGGCAGGGTATGGTTTATTAATTTTATCATAGTATTCATAGGGATTATTTTTTGGATTGATATTGTCCAGGGAGAAACAGTCATGCGGCGGGGTTCAGTCGTCCATCATGTCATATACGTTGGATGTCTGCGCCGTGCCGGCGGCTTCATACGCACCGTCCGTTCCGGAGATGGCACCCTCGCGGGGAATATGGAACGCCGTGATCTCGATCTGGCTGATCTCGATTTCGGGAATTCCTCCGCCGCCGAGGACGAAGGCGATTTGGTTGCAAACAAACGCCTCCATCTGCGATTCCTTTGCGGAGGCGACCACCGGGGACGGCAGGTCGCCGCCAAAGATGCGAACCGAGGAAGATAGCAGCCCGCCTTGACGCATGAGTATCATCTCGGCATCGTATTTTTTGCCTCGCGCTATTTTTCTATGAAAGCCTTCGTTGCGAGCCAGCTCCCTCATGCCGCCGGAAAGCCGCGCGTCCTGCCGGGAGAGTGTGACGGACGCCCGCCCTGAAGGGGAAAGCGGATCGAGTGAAGCGGTCAGCCCCGTGCCCCCGCCGTCCGCCTCGCGCAACAAGCCCGATATAAATGGGGCGCCACCTGCCACCGGGCTGCGAAGACAGATGAACTGGAATCGAAAACGCACCCCATCGCCTTCGTTCTCCAGCATGACATCCGGCAGTGGCGCCCAGACTGCCAGGGGGCCGGCGGCGGCGGCGAGCGTCATCGACGACGCCTTGTGCATGACCGCCTCCGGGCGGGTCGCCCGCCAGCTCAAATCACTCCCGACAGCCACCCGGCGCTCTTTCATATGGAGCGAGGAATGCGGGATGCGCAGCACCGCAATTTGCTCCTTGCCGATGCTGTAAAACACCCAGATCGCACCGCCGATGGGAAGCGCATAAGGATACTGCGGGCCGCTGGTCGCCGGTTTATACAAACCCGACTCCCAATACGAGGATTCATGGCAGATTGCCCACGTCCGATCGAAAACGCGTCCGTCCCGCGACAGGGTGACAAAAAAATCATAACGTCCGCGACTGTTGCCCAGAATCCAGTTTGTCCCATCCGGCAACTCTCCCGCCGCCGGCATGGCATCGCCATACAGATTGGTCTTTGCCGCAGGTGGATAGACACCGCCCGCAACGGACTCCGCGGCATAATAGGTTCCCCGATCATTGAGATTGTCGCGGATAATGACGCAGGTCCCGTCTCGTCGTTGATACTGGGCCATGTGCGCCAGACCGTTTTTCCCGTTCGCCGCGAGATGCCGTGTGTGCGGCGCGTAATCCACCCGGGACTTGGTGCTGCCGGGCAACTCCACCTGCTTGACAAAAAATTTGCGGCGCCCGGCGGAAAGGCTGTCAAGCAAAGGGGCGCTTTGATACGGCTCATTCAGTTCCTCCAGCATGAAGCGTTTCTTCGGGGTAAGCTGGATATAACACTCCGGGCGCCTGTCCAAAAACATCGGCGAGACCGGGGCCAGCTTCCCGGCGACAAAATCCCATGTTTGATAAAAAGCCGGGCCGGTCGCCCAACGCATGTCGTAATTATATCCCGTAGTCCGATCGCGCACCTCGCGAAAACGCTCCTCGGGAAGCGGCGTTGAGGGAGTCCGGTACTTCAAATCGTCGGTCCATCCGTGATACATGGCCACCGCCCCGGCGAGGCGGATTTTCCCATCCACCACCAACAGGCGGCCACCGACATACCGGCGGTCTTTGGGCTGGTCCAAAGGCTCCCGGCGCCGGACGTCAACGGGGGGCGGAGCAATTTCCACGAGATTGGTTTCAGGCGTCCCCCAATCCACACGACTGCGGTCATGGTTGAAAGTCCCCCAGCGGGCGAGAATCCTTTGCCCTGGCCCGTTTTCATCCCGGGCGTGATTGGTCCAATATACGATCACTTTGTCTTTATATATAATGGCACGGGTGTGGTGATTATAGGTTCCATGCGCCAGGGATTCATACCGCCCGTCCCCGCCGTCCTCCCGAGCGGCGGTCGAGAGCGTCGGGGCATAAATGATTTCGGTGTGGACGCCCGGGAGCTGGGGAAGTCCGAGCCCTGGCATGTCCGGGTCGAAGGAGGGCGGCGGCGCCCACCGCAAAGGCGGCTCGGGGGAATACGCGGCCGGCATCGGCGGCATCTCCCCGTCGCGCGCCGTGGCGGGCTCCCCGGGCGCGACATTCATCTGGCCCGCCGGCAGCCGGTCCGATTCCTTGATGATGGAAATATCGTATAAATTAACCACCCCGACCCCGCTTTTGACAATGGAGAACCCGACGGTGTCATAGGAGGCCGCCGCCCCGCCCGCGATGCGGGCGGTCTGGGTGAGCGCCTGCGGCAAACCTCCGCCGGAAAATTCCACCGCTATTTCCAGCAGTCCGCCGGCCAATGGCCGGAAGGTCATTTCCACGTGATATCTCCGGTTGACGGACAATGGCGCCGGCAGCATTCCTCGCGAGGCAAGGCGGCGGTGGAATTTTCCCGGATCGTTCAACAGCGAACCCCGTCCATCCCTTTGATATAAGGCCATCGTGGTCCTGTTCTTGGAATCACGGAGGTTCACAAAAACTGCGCAACCCGGCGAAGCCACTGCGGCATCCTTTCCCTCACGGTCAATCCTGTTTCCGGAAAGCCCGCCGGAATCGAACAGACCGAAGCGGAATCCACCATCATGATCTCCCGGCGGCATGCGCAGTTCGAAATCAAATGCAAAAAGCAAAAGCTCCCCCCCGGCCAGGGTCGCACGGGGAAAATGAGCGGCGACCTGCCGGGGCTGTTCCCCGCGGGCCAGCAGCCGCAGGCTTTTGCCCCAATTTTTGACAACGCCTTGGGCGGAGCCGAACCACGCCAGCGAGCCGGGTGGATTCTGCGTCTCGTGCATCCCGCCGGCAAACCGCTCGTTGACGATCACCTCGGTGCCCGCGCGGACATGGAATGCCGCGGGCGCGCACCATGCGCAAATCCAGACCAGAACCAGCCGGCCCGCCTTTTTCCCCATTGAATATACAGAGCGCATGGTCGTCCTCACCCGGATTAGAAGCGCCCCTTGACGCCGAGATTCAGGCGCGTCCCGAGTTTTTCGTAAACGCTTATGCGGCGCGATAGCTGCGAATACCGCTCCGGGTAGTCGTTGCCCGCGTTCACAACATCCACATAAAAGGCCAGCCAGGAGCGAAGCCTGTATTGCAGGTTTGCATCCCAGGTGCCGTTGCCCGCGCGCCAGAATATATTTTGTCGCACAGTGCTGTAGTTGAAGAGATTGTCCCCCGTGTAACGATAAATCGCCCTGAGTTCCAGTCCGCGCCAGCTGAACGACGCGCCAGCGGTCCACACCTCGGGAATGAAGCCGGCCAATTCGGTGGCGTTGTCATTATAGACGCCCTCGGTGCGCAGCCGGGTGTAGCCGCCAAAAAGGTAAAGTGTGTTAAGCGGCTTGGGCAGGAAGGTGAGGCGCTGCTTGTATTCAATCTCAACGCCCCGCACCCTGGCATGGCCCATGTTGAGCCATGTGGAATAGGCGTAATTCGCGTATTTGCCGTTAAAACCATTGTCCGGACCGCTCCCCACCCGGTCACGGGTCTGCATCAGGTAGTTCTTGATGTCCTTTTGGAACCCTCCGATCGACAATATGCCCCCGGGGTTGATATAATATTCGAGGGAGATGTCGTAATTTCTGCTGTATTGGGGCTTCAGGTCCGGATTGTTTTCAATGATCCAGCCGGATTCGGGGCCGCCGTCGTCGGGGGGCGCGTTGTCAACCGTGGTGGTGGGTGTCAGGTATTTCAAGGCCGGCCTGGCGATGCCCGTCGAGAATGAGCCGCGCAGCACCAGGTCGGGCACCGGCTCGTAACGCAGATGGGCCGAGGGGAAAAGATTGCCGTAGGCGGTCGAATAGGCGCGGGTGGTAATGTTGGTGATGAGCTGGTTGTCATTTTGACCCGCCAGTTCGTAGGACGAGCCTCCGGAACTCAAGTTGGTCCATTCATGGCGAATTCCGGCAAGCACCGAGAGCCTGCCGAGCCCAAGTTGCGCCTGCGCGTAGGTGCCCAAAACGCCCTCGGTGATGACGGAATCCGGCAGCGGGGTGCCCGCACGTCCCTGATAATCGTCAAAATCCCCCGGCATGACTTGGAAATACATCCGCGTGAAATGCAGATTCACGACATCATAGGAGGGGTAGCGCCCGTTAAAAAGGCCGTAGCCGGGACTCCCGGTCATGAATTTGCCCACGTCCTGGCGGGCGGCATGGTTATATACATAAGTGATGTCCGAATAGCCAAAGGCCCGGTGCTGGCGGCGGTAATCAACGCCGGTTTTGAAGATCACGGGCATGCCCAAGAACAGTCCTCTTTTTTCATAGTGCATGTTTGCATCGGCCATGTCCTCGCGGCAGTCCTCGGGTCGCTCGGCATAATTGAAGCGATACAGCGAAAAATCAGTCCTGCCATATTCATTGGATGGACCGGAGAGCTGCCGGTAAACCGGGTGGCGGCGGTCGGAGGTGTCGATTTCAATCACGGGATAATCGCCGGCGGAGAAATTCCGCATGACCGCGTCGCCCCGGTATATCCGGTTGGAAAACTTTGTCGGATTATAGGAGGCTTGAAACTTGAAGGAGGCATCCGGCCACTCCTTCCGCAGGCCGGCAATGATCAAGCCTTGGTCGGAGCGTTTGTCCTCATGCAAGGCGTTGTTGGTCCATCGCGCGTGGTTGATGGTGGTGATGTTCACATGGGCGGGGTCATACTCCATCGCGGCGGACGAGGCCGCATAGTAGCGGTAGTCCGTCCGGTCTGTTTCAGAGGAGAAATAGGTGTAGCGCGCCTTCAGCCAGACACTGGCGGTTTTGTCGAATTCATAAACCACGGCGAAATCCGCTCCCGCCCGGACACGGGATAGCGTCGCGGCCAGCATGCGGATCTGGCTGACTCTGTCGCTGGACGGGTCCACCGGCCATCCGGGCCGGCCCGGGTCGTCCGGATTTCCGGGGTCGGGGACGTAGGCCAGCGGATAATATTCGGAATTATAGGTCGTCTGGATGAGGTCGGAGGGGACGAATCCCTGCTCGTTATAGCTGGCGGAAATGGAGAAACTCAGGTTTTTCGCCTTTTTGAGTTTGTCTATATAAGTGAAGGAAAGAGTAGGCGAGAAATCATTGTTTCCGTCGCGGTAGATGTTGTGGAAAAGGCCGGCGGAATAAGTGACGACACGTCGCCTGAAGTCGGAGGGGTGTTTTTGCACGAGGTTGATGCTGCCGCCGAGCGAATCGGCGGGCTGCTCGGGCAGGAGCGCCTTTGTAACTTCGATTTCCTTGATGAATTCCGACGGAATCTCGTCGAGCAAGGCAGCTCGATCCCCCATCTCGGAATAGCCCGCGCTCGCGGCCGCCGCGCGCACGCCGTCAACCGAGACAGCGTTTAATTCCGGAGTCATACCGCGGACAGTGATGCCCTTCACCTCGCCACCGGGGGCGGTGGAGGCGAGGCCGGGGAGGTTGATGAGGAAGTTGCCGATGTTGCCGTCGGCCACGTTGCCATAGGCATCCATGGAGATGATGTTGGTGATGTTGCCGGCATTTTTGCGGCGGATGATGGACACGGCGTCGCCTTCGCGCTGGCCGGTGATGGTCATGGCTTCGAGTTTGAGCACCGCCGGTTCGAGCG
>JAITDF010000105.1 GCA_031282705.1 Opitutaceae bacterium
GGCTCGAAATCGCTCCGCTCCAACCGGCACACCGCGAACCTGTTCACGCGCTATTCCTTCAAGGACGGGTGGTTGAAGGGATTCATGGTGGGCGGCGGTTTCAATTATCGCAGCGGCTCGATCATCTACAACGAACTGGCCGACGGCGGGGTGCGGCCGGTTTATTCCAGCGGCAGCATGCTGGTGAACCTGATGGCGCGTTATGGCTTCAAGGCCGGGAAAACCCAGTGGAGCGTTTCCCTGAACGTCAACAACGCGCTCAATCATATTGAGTATCGGCAGACCACGCTCGCCCAGGCCGGCTATGGCGACCCGCGAAGCTGGGGGCTGACCACCAGCGTGACGTTCTAAAGGAAATTAAAACATGCCGGAAGCAACCGTCCATTGAAAAGCAGCGAATGGCAAAAAGGCCTAACGCCCCTCCCGTGCATGATTTATCACTCACCACTCTTATATTATTGCTCCATGAAAAAAATAACCCAAATCCTTCGCCTCGCCGCCCTGCCGGCCATCCTGCTTGGCATTGCGGATAATAATATAACGCTGAAGGCGTTTGACCACACTTTCCCGACCGGCGGCCAGCCCGCCGACATCACCGCGGCGCTGAACGACAACGATGTCGTGCTGCTCTCCGGGGACGACTACTCGGTGACGCTGTCCGACGGGCGAACCCTGGCCGTGAGCGACTATGTGCTGACGGACGATCAGTTTGCGCTGGGGACCAAGGACAACATCACATTCCGTCCCTTTGACAATGTGGCCGGCCGGTGGGCGTATCTGCGCATGGCGGGCACGCCCGGAAGCACCACCCGGCTGATTTCGCTGGCCATGCCGGCATCGGGCACCCGCACGCTGCACCTCGACCGCGTCATCCTCGCCAACGGCTCCATAACATCGGGCGCGGGGGGAGCGCTGAACGCATCGGGGGCCACCGGGCTCCTGGTCATCGATGGCGATGTCGTCTTTTTGAACAACACCGCCCGGGCGAATGCCGGGGCGGTGGCGACCTATGGCAACACGATCTTCACCGGGACGACAGTGTTTCAAGGCAACAGGGCGGCTTTCAACACCGACACCGCGGCGTGGGCGAACGCCAACGGCGGCGGTTATCTCATGGGCACCGCCGGCGCCTATGCCACCACGTTTCAGGCACCGGTGTTTTTTCTGGACAACCAGTCCGGGGGGGCGGGGGCGGGGATTCATATGTCGGCGGGCAATTCCCTGATTTTCGAGGATACGGCGGTTTTCAAAAACAACGTTGGGGGCTTGCGGAACACCGGAAACAACCACGGCGGGGCGCTTAATTTTAACAACCAGACCGCCACTGTCTCCAGCTCCCTGACGTTCAAGGGTGACGCGCTTTTTGAGGACAACAAAGCCATCGGTGCCTCGGTCGGCGGCGGAATGCAGGCGCGCGCCGCCAGCGCCTCCGTGCCCGTATATGTGGATTTTATGCGCAGCGCGACCTTCACGAACAACACCGCCAACGATGGGGGCGGCCTTTATGCCTGGGCTGGCGCGACGGTTAGATTTTTTGGCGACACCACTTTTAGCGGGAACCAGGTTGTTACCACGGGCGGTGGAATCCAATCCGCTCACAACCTCGTTTTTGCCGGGACGCAGAGTGCAAATGGAATGACGGTGAAAATTGAAAACAATATCGCCGACGGCGGGTCCGGCGGAGGCATCGCCGCAACCGGGGAGGGGATGGATTTCACCGGCCGGCTGCTGACGGTTTCGGACAACAGGGCCGGGACGACGGGCGGAGGGGTGAACGCCACGACGTTGCGGGTGACCGGGAGTTATAATTTTGACAACAATCAGGCAGGGTCATCGGGCGGCGCGGTTCAGGCCACGGGGACTGTCATCTTGGACGGTTCGGGCGCTTTCACCCGCAACATCGCCATGACCAATGGCGGGGCAATTTTTATCGGCGCCAACCTTCTGGACATTCGGGACGGGGCGCTCTTCACCGACAACGCGGCGGGCGGCGCCGGCGGTGCGATTCACGCGGCGCTCGGGACGAAGCTGTCCCTGACGGCTTCCACCAGCGACATTGTCTTCCGCGGCAACAAGGCCGGCGCGACCATCGTCAATACGGGTGGCACGCTTGCCGCGACGGAGGGGACAGGGGCGGCCAGCGCGATTTATTTCGTCGGCTCGGGCTCCGTCGGCATCCACGCCGGCGAAGGCCGGGAAGTGCGGTTCGATGATCCTCTCACCGGAGCGGCGGCGGCAGTGGTGACGCTCAGCAAGACCGGCGACGGCATCCTCTCCTTCGGCTCTCATGCCTCCGACGTCACGCTGAACACGACGGTCGGGGCCGGCGTGATGCGACTGACGGGGGGCGCGGTTTACGGAAAGAGCGGCACGGGTTCCTTCACCCTCAACGCGGGCCGCCTGGAGGGAAATGGGAAAATCCAAACCAAGGACGCGACTTTGGCCACCGGCGCCGGTCTGACGGTGCTCGACGGCGGCGCGCTGGTCATCGAGGCCACCGGCGGCGGCGTGGTGAGCACCGGCGCCGGCCTCAAGCTCGCC
Source organism: Opitutaceae bacterium (assembly GCA_031282705.1). GTDB lineage: Bacteria > Verrucomicrobiota > Verrucomicrobiia > Opitutales > Opitutaceae > Termitidicoccus. Next base: position 2,542 of record JAITDF010000105.1, read on the forward strand.
GGCACCGGCACGCTGTCGGTCGCCGGCGCGCCGTGGTTGAGCGCGGGCGAAATCACCATCGGCGACATCGCCGGCACCGCCGCGGCGACGCTCGCGCTCACCAACACGCTCGCGCTGGATGCCGGCGCGGTGCTGCGCTGCGATTTATACACGGGCAACCAGTCCGACCGGGTGGACGCGGCGGGCGTCAGCCTGCCGGGCACGGGCACGATCAAGCTCGGGGCCGTGGCGACGGGTTCGTTCACCTTGATGACTTGGACGGGCGCGGGGCTGGCCGCAGGCGACCTCGCCTCGCTGGCCGTGCGCGACGCCAACGGCGGGGAATTGAACGCGCGCAACAACGCCAGTTTGCTCCTCGCCGGGAACGGCCTCGTGTTGAACAACGTCACGTCCAGTCTCGACATGGAATGGACGGGCGCGACGGGCACCCTGACGTGGCAGTCGTCGCCGGACGAGTCCGCGAACTGGACGGACAACGCCGCGACCAACCCCGAATTATATTTCCGCAACGGCGACAGCGCGCGCTTCGGCCCCGCCGCCACCGGCAGCGTCACGGTGGTGCCCGCGGGAGTGACCGCCTCGGGCATCGAGGTCGCCGTCACCGCCGGCACGCTGACCTTCGCGGGCGGCGCGATTGTCGCCGACGCCGCCAGCGCCGAGGCGGGTTCCCCGCTCTCCGGCGCCACCGGAAAGTTGATAAAGACCGGCGCCGGCG
>JAITDF010000240.1 GCA_031282705.1 Opitutaceae bacterium
GTCCCGCTTGCCTGACGGGAGCAGGATGCTCCCGCCATTTTGGTGCGGCGCGTTTGCGACGCGTTTTGCGGTGTGTTTGCGGCGCGTTTGAGGGCGCGTTTTGCGCGCCGTCTGGCAAGCGGGACGCTTGCCCTACTTTCCAAACTGGCAAGCGGGACGCTTGCCCTACTTTCCAAACTGGCAAGCGGGACGCTCGCCCTACGTCCCAATCCGGCAAGCGGGACGCTTGCCCTACTTTCCAAACTGGCAAGCGGGACGCTTGCCCTACGTCCCAATCCGGCAAGCGGGACGCTTGCCCTACTTTCCGATCCGGCAAGCGGGACGCTTGCCCTACGTCTTGGCCTGCTTCGCCAGGGCCTGCGCGTGAGTTTTTTAGTGGGTTCATGTTGTTTTTTGATTTTTCAAAGCGCACTTAAGCGCTGATGTTACGCAGTCGGTGAGTTCGCGCTGCGAGGCGGAGCCGGGGGAGACCGATTTCCTGACGTCAGGAAAACGGCCGGCGGCGGCGGGCCATGCGGGTTTGAGCGGTTGCCTTGGGGGAGGCATGTTTTCCCAAGGCAAAATGAGCCCGTCTGTTTTCCAATATCGCGGTTTCCGGTTTTCCTTCCCTTTCCTCTTTGTTTTTACCTTCGTTGCCTTTGTTTTCTTCTGTTCAAAAATGAATTTTTCAAAGTGCGTCAAAGAGAACGAGGGGGAGAAAGATAACGATAAAGAGTAAGAGAACGAGAACGAGAACGAGGGAGGGGAGGGGCGCATCCAGCCCAGGCTGTGTGTGAACCGCGGGCTTGCGTTTTGCGGGGGGAGGGGCAGAGTGCGGGCATGATGCGCACCACCGCCACGCTTGGGCGACCCCGCCGTTTTTCCGCCGCGCCGCGCCGGCATCCGGCCCGGCCCGCCGGGCAGCCGCTGGTTTCCTCGGAGCAATTCCTCGACTGGCTGGAGCCCGGCATCCATGCCGATTTGATCGCCGGACAGATTTTCATGCACTCGCCCGTATCCCTCCGCCACGCCCGTTATGTGAACTTTCTCGACCGCCTCATGGCGCAATACATCGAGGAGTTTGGTCTCGGTGAACTGCACCGCGAGACCGTCGCCGTGAGGCTGGGGCCGCGGGACACGTTTTTGCCGGACTTGTCCTACTTCACCCGCGAGCAGGTCGCGCGGCTGGAGAATGTTTTTGCGGGTTTCGCGCCGGCGCTGGTGGTCGAGGTGCTTTCGCCCGCGACCGCGCGGCGCGACCGGGGCGCGAAGTTCTCCGCCTACGAGACGCACGGGGTGCAGGAATACTGGGTGGTGGACCCGAACGGCGGGGAACACCATTTTTACCGGCGCATCGGCGAGATTTTCAGGGAGGACGCGGCGGGCGGCGGGGGGCGGGTGGAGTCGGTCTGCCTGCCGGGTTTCTGGCTGAGGCGCGAGTGGCTCGCCGACGCGGAGCGGCTGCCGCCGGTGGCGGCGTGCCTCGCGGAAATCCGCGCCGCGGCAAGGCGGCGGGGAAGAAATTAGCTTGTGCGCGGGGCGATGGACGATGGACGAAGGATGATGGACGATGGGTGGCGAAGAGGCGGAGGTCGGCGGCTTGTGCGCGGCAGCGGCGGCGGTGGTGCCGGCACTCTCGTTCTCTTTCCTCTTTATCTTTATCTTTCCTTCGTCAGGCGCGGGGAGGGAGGGGGGGAGAGAGAAAGAGAACGAGAACGAGAACGAGAACGAGGGGGAGAGGGGGAGGGGGGCAGGCGGCCGGCACTTCGAGGCTTCGCGGGGGTTGACAACCGGCGCACAATGGGCCACGCTGGCGGGTGAATCGAACAAGAGGAGTCCTGCATGGCCACCAAATCCCACAACATCAGAATTGACGAGAAGGTCAAAACAGAGGCCGCGGCGGTTTTCGCCAGCCTCGGGCTGACGCTTTCCGACGCGGTGAATGTTTTTCTGCGCAAAGCCGTCGCCGAACAGGGGTTTCCCTTTGAGGTGAAGCGGAACGCAACGGAATCCACCGAGGAGCGGCGCGCCAGAAAATTCAAGGAATTCCTTGCGTTCGCCAAGGAGAACCCTGTCTTTGAAAAGGGCTACAAATTCAACCGGGAGGAATGCCATGACCGGGCGATATTTCGTAGATAGCAACGTCTGGATATACCAACTCTCGGACGACGAGCCCGCCAAAAAAGAACGGGCGGGCGAGTCGCTCGCCTCGATGCGCCACAAGGTCATCTCGTGGCAGGTGGTGAACGAGGTCTGCGCCAATCTCATCCGCAAGAAGGGCAGGGACGAGGTTTTTGTCCGTTTCGCCATCAGCTTCATGCTTGATTCGTGCGAACTGGCGGCGTTTTCGCAGGAGATGCTTGAAAACGCCTCCGACTTGCGCGCGCGGCATTCCGTTTCGTTTTGGGACAGTCTTGTGGTCGCGGCGGCGCTGGAGGCGGGGTGCGATTTTCTCGTCAGCGAGGACATGCAGGACGGGAAGCGGTTCGGCGCCTTGCAGGTGAAAAATCTCTTCGCCTGCTGATGCTGGCGCGGCACGGGCGGGGATGGAAGTCCGCAAGGCGATGGCTTGAATCTGTGTTGGTCCGGGGGCATTTGCGGATTGGTAGTAGTGAGTAGCGAGTAGTGAGTAGTGAGTAGCGAGTAGTGAGTAGCGAGTAGTGAGTAGCGAGTAGTGAGTAGCGAGTAGTGAGTAGCGAGTAGTGAGTAGTGAGTAGTGAGTAGTGAGTAGTGAGTAGTGAGTAGCGAGTAGAGACGCTGTCGCGCCGGCGGGGGAATGAAAGTGTGGTTTGCGTGGGACTTATGGGACTTATGGGAGAAATGGGAGATATGCGGGAAAGGGGCGCGGGTGGCGCGGGCTTTTCTACCTGTTACTGCCTGATCGCTACCCGCTACCCGCTACTTTATTGGTTGGTTTTATTTAACCACAGATGAACACGGATGGACACAGATAAGGACTTCCGAAACGATGGTTTGAATCTGTGTTTATCTGCGTTCATCTGTGGTTAAGTTTTTGGTTTTGTTTTTTTAGACAGAATGGACAGAATTTGACGGAATGGACGGAATGGGTTGTTTATTCTGTTAATTCTTTTCCGTTCTGTCCATTCTGTCTAAATTATTGGTTCGGTTTTATTTCACGGCGCGGAGGGAGACGTCGTCGATCCAGCAGGGGCCGTAGGCGCAGACCACGAAGCGGACTTTGCGCTCGCCCGCACTCGCGCGCCACTTGCCCGCGGGGATGCTGCCGCTCAACCGGCACCATTTGCCCGGCTCGACCGTGCCGGCGGCGCGGCCGACGGTGTGGCGGTCCTTGGCGCCGGGAATGTGGGCCGAGACATACGAGGTGACGCGCACGCCGGGTTCGGCATAGACCCAGACCGAGAACTCGCAGCCGGCGGTGTAATCCATCCGGGGGTCGAGGTCGAAACTAATGCTGCCCCACTCGGCGGCCGGGGTCATGCGCAGCGAGGCGCTCCCGGAGTGCGCGCGGGAGGTGTCGAGGGCGTGGGTCAGGCGGTAGGGGAGGGCGTCCACGCGGTCGCCCTCGAAGCCTTCGTCGATGACGGTTTCGACGAAGGCGGCGGCGGGGGCGGCGGGCGGGGCGACGGCCACGACCGGCTGGCGCGGGGCGAGGGGGATGGCGCCGGCGAGGTCGCCGTCGGAGAGGGAGAGCATATACAAGAGGGCTTTTTCGGGGATGACGCCTTCGCGGATGAGGCCGCGGTTGGGAAACTGGCGGACTTCCCATTCGAGGCGGTCCTTGTAAACGCGAAAGACGCGGTAGGCGTTGGGCCATTCGACGAAGGCGGGGTTCTGGAGGTAGGTGATGCCGTTGCGGACGGCGACTTCGTTGTAGTGCATGTGGCCGTTGAGGGTGGCGACGACGTTGGGGGTGGCGTCGAGGAGGGCGGCGGTTTTTTCGTCGAGCAGGGTTTTGCCGAGGTCGTAGCCGCTCACGGGGGAGACGCCGCGCTGGAGGTAAACGGGGTAGTGCGAGACGACGAGGGTGGGCGTGGCGGTGTCCCCGGCGAGGGTTTGGCGGAGCCAGTCGTGCATCCCGGCGCGGTAGGTGGTGCGGCTGGCGCCCGCGACCCTGTAGTCGAGGATCTGGCCTTCCTTGCCGATCCAGTAGGAGCCGTCGAGGACGATGAAGCGGAGGGGGAGTTTTTTGGAGGTAAAGGCGTAGTCGGTGTTTTCGGGGCCGGAGGGGAAGAGCTTGGGGATGATTTTGGCGATGTCGGCGCGCGAGTCGGCCATGGTGTCGTGGTTGCCGATGCAGCCGTAAACGGGCAGGCCGACGCGTTTGATGACGGCGGCGAGGTCCTGGTATTGGCTGGTCCTGCCGCCGTCGGTCATGTCGCCGGCGATGATGGCGAAGTCCGCCCCTTCGCGTTTGAGCTGGCGGAGCGAGGACTCCAGCTCCTCGCCGCTCCGGGCGTTGAGCTTGAGGTTCATCCAATTGGGACGGCCGTAGCCGAGGTGGGTGTCGGCGAGGAAGCCGAAGGTTTGGAGGGGTTTTTCGGCGGGGCGGTCTTTCGCGCGCAGTTCCAAGCGGGCAAAGGCGCCGGCGGGGCGGAAATGGGGGCCCGCGACGGTGAGGTAATGGCGGCCCTTGGCGAGGCGGAAGGGGGCGAGGGGGACGGTGGCGGGCGGGCGCTCGCCGCGGATGTCGGGCGCGGGGCCGGGACTGCCGCCGACGGACGGGGTGCCGCTCCAGGCCTTGGCCTTGACGGCGGGGGCGGCGATGACGGTGTTGCCGGCGAGCACGGTGACGCGGAGGCCGGGGCGGAGGTCGGCGTCGGGTTCGAGGGTGAGGGAGCCTTCGAGGTCGAGGTCGTCGGCGGCGTCGATGGCGAAGACGAGCAGGCCCTCGGCGGGGAGGGCGATGGCGCCGGCGGGGGCGGGCGTGGCAAGCGAGGCCTCCACGCCGGCGGTGTCGGGGGCGAAGGCGGCGCGTGTGGCGTCGAGGGTGACGGTGGCGCCGGGCTTGAGGGCGGAGGCGCGTTTGCCGGCGGCGGCGTGGAGGGCTTTTTCGAGCCTGGGCCAGGTTTGGGAGGGGAGGGTGGCGGGGCCGGTGTTGAGGACGAGGACGTCGTCGATCCAGCAGGGGGCCTCAAACTTGATGACGAGGCGGAATTCGGAGTCCCACTTGCGCCAGTCGGCGGCGCGGGCGATGCCGCGAAGCTCGCACCATTTGCCGGCCTCGACGGTGGCGCCGTGGGCGCTGGCGACGGTGTAGCGGGTGCTGCCGTCGTCGGCGGAGATGTAGGCGGAGACGCCGTTGGCTTTTTCGGTGTAAGCCCAGAAGGAGAACTCGCAGTCCTTGGAGAAGTCGAGGCCGTCGTCGAGGTTGAAGAAGACAGTGGCGGAGGCGTAGCCTTTTTTCGGGGTGACGCGCAGGGAGGCGGCGCCGGAATGGGCGCGGGTGGTGTCGGTGGCGGGGGTGCTGTTGTAGGGCCTGACGACGGGCGGCACGCGGCCGTCCTCGAAGTTTTCGCCGACGATGGCGGAGGGCGCGGCGAGGAGGGAGTGGCCGCAAAGAGGCGCAAAAAGCGCAAGCAGGGCGGCGGCGAGGAGCGGGCGGCGGATGGCGGGCGTGGCGCGGGTGGCGCGGGTGGTGGTGGCGGGTGGCGTGGTGGTGGCGGGTGGTGTGGTGGATTTCATGGTGGATGTGGTGATGGATGAAATGGGAGGGATGAGAGAACTGGGCGACATGAGAGACATGGGACTGATGGGAGGGGCGCTGCCGCGCCGGTGGGTTTTTCTTGGGACTTGGGACTTGTTACTTGCCTCCTCTCACTTCTTTCAGCAGCGCGGGTTTGTTGGTGGTGATGCTGTCCACGCCCCAGGAGAGCAGCTCGGCCATGCGGTCGGGGTCGTCAACCGTCCAGGCCCAGACGGTGAAGCCGCGCTGGTGGAGCAGGTCCACGACTTCCTTGGTGAGGATTCTGTGGTTCAGGTCGAGCAGCGGGGTGTCGAGGCGGCGGGCGGTCAGCGAGAGCATGTCGGCGAGCGCGCGGGGGTCGCCGCCGGGCTTGGCGCTGTAGAGCCAGGCGACGGGCTGGGCGGGGGCGAGGCGGCGGATTTCGCGGACGACGTCGCGCGAGAAGGCGATGACCACGGAGCGGTTTTCGAGGCCGGCGGCGCGGATGGCGTCGAGGACGCCGGGCTCGATGTTGTTTTCCTTGATTTCAACGACGGCGGCGGCGGGGCTGTTTTTGATGAGGGCGAGCGAGGCGGCGAGGGTGGGGATGCGCTCGCCGGCGAAACGGGCGTCCTTCCAGGCACCGGCGTCGAAGGACTGGATTTGGGCGAGGGTGAGCGCCGAGGCGGCGATTTTCGGGGGCGGCGCGCCCGCCTTGCCGGCCTTGCCCTGGGCGGCG
>JAITDF010000307.1 GCA_031282705.1 Opitutaceae bacterium
GCAGCGAATCGAGGCTGACGTTGACGCGGCGGACGCCCGCGCGGCGGAGCGCGGCGGCGCGGGCGGCGAGCAACTGGCCGTTGGTCGTCAGCGCCAGCTCCGGGATGCCGAGCGCGGCGGTGTCGCTGATGAGTTCCGGCAGGTCGCGGCGCAGCAGCGGCTCGCCGCCGGTGAAACGCACGCGGCGCACGGGGCGGACGTCGTGGATGAGGGCGACGAGGCGGACGAGGTCGTCGGCGGGCAGTTCGGAGCAGCCTGCGGCGGAAGTGGCAAGTGGCAAGTGGCAAGTATCAAGTGGCAGGCGGGTGCTTTCGGCGTCGGCGCCGTGCGCTTCGCGCACCGCGTTTTCGCCGCCGCCGCGCGCCGCACTTTCCTTGTCACTTGGCACTTGCCACTTGTCACTTCCGCCGGCTCCGCCGGCGGGCAGGCAGTAGGCGCAGCGGAGCTGGCAGCGCGTCGTCACCGAAAGGCGCACGACCACGCCGGCATCGACGGCGGTGACAATCGGGGCGGCGGTGGCGGACGGGGCGGGGGAATAAATTCCCCCGTCGAAAGCGGCGACAAGTCGCCGCACTCCATAATAGGGCGGCGGTATTTTTATGGAGTGCGGTGACTTGTCACCGCTTTTGACGGGGCGATTTATCGCCCCGCCAGAGGGGGGCTGGATGTCCACGATGTCGGCGGCGGCGGGGGCGCCGTCTGGCAAGCAGGATGCTTGCCCTACTATGGCGGCGGTGGCGGCGGTGGTGGTGTCCGTTTCCATTGTTCCGTTTCCATTGCTCAAGCCGGGCCGCGGCGCGGGGCCTTGGGGAGGGAGGAGGGATTTTTCGCGATGTCACGGAGCGCGGCGAGGAGGCGGTCGATCCCGGCGGGCGTGTTGTAGAAGTGCGTGGAGACGCGGATGCCGTCGGCGTCTTTGTGGCGCGAGCCGCGCACGGTGATGCCTTCGCGGGTTTGGAGGGCGTAAATCACGTCGGCACCGGCGGCGCCGGCGATGGCGAGCGAGGTGATGCCGGCGGAGAGCGCGGGGGCGGCGGGCGTGAGGAGGCTCACGCCGGGGATGGCCGCCGCGCCGTCGCGCAGGCACCCGCCGAGGGCGCGGACGCGCGCCTCGATGTTTTGTTTGCCGACGGCGTTTTGGAAATCCACGGCGGCGCCGATGCCGATGGCGGCGGGGATGTTGTACTGGCCGTTTTGTTCGTAGCGGCGGGCGGAGGGCGGGCCGCCGCGGCGTTCGCCGGGGTTGTGGTGGCCCATGAGCGGGATGATTTGGTCCTGCAATTCCTTGCGGAGGAAAAAGACGCCGGTGCCGGTGCCGGCGAGGAGCCATTTCTGGCCGCCCGACGCATAGTGGTCAACGCCGGTGGCGGCGGCGTCGAACGGGAGCGCGCCGAGGGCCTGCACGCCGTCCACGGAGAGCAGGGCGCCGTGGCGGTGGGCGAGCGCGGCGAGTTCGGCGAGCGGGTGGATGAGGCCGTTGACGTAGGAGACGTGGCTGGCGACGAGGACGCGGGTGCGCGGGGTGATGGCGCGGGCGTAGGCGGCGGTGATTTCGCCGGGGGAGGCGGGGAGGAGCGGGATTTCGGCGGTGACGATTTTTATGCCGGGGCGTTTTTCGAGCGCCTGGTAGGCGCCGGTGGCGCTGAAGTGTTCGAGCGAGCCGATGACGACCTCGTCGCCGGGGCGCCAGTCGAGGCCGCGGGCAAAGATGTTGAGGCCCTCGGTGGTGCTGCGGGTGATGGCGATTTCGTCGGGGGAGGCGTTGACGAAGGCGGCGAGGCGGCGGCGGACGGCGTCGAGTTCGCGTTGGCGGAAGCTGTCGCGCGGGTTGTCCGAAAGCGTGGCGTCCCAGCGGGCGCGGGTGTCGCGCACGGGGCGCGGCACGGGGCCGAGGGTGCCGTTGTTGAGGAAGACGAGGCCGCCCACGATGTTGAAATGCGAGCGCACCTCGCGCCAGAAGGCCTCGTCGGCGGGGCCGTCGAACTTGGGCGTGGCGGCGGGGGCGAGCGGGTCGGCGGGCGGGCCGCCGGGCGGCGGCGACGGCGGGCGGGCGGGTTTTTCGGCGGCGGCGGCGGCGAGGGTGCCGGCGCCGGCGGCGGCGAAGCCGAGCGTGGCGGCGGCGGAGCGCGAGAGGAACCAGCGGCGCGACACGGCGGGCGGTTTCGCGGGTTGCGGCACCGGGCGCGGTGCGTGCCGGCGGGCTGCTGCCGGCGCGGCGGCGGCGGTGGTGGTGGCGGCGGCAGCGGCGACGGTGGCGATGGCGTTGCCGGCGGTGATGGCGCCAGCGGCGGTGGTGGCGGGTGATGTGCGGTTGTTCATGTTGTTGGCGAGGTTTCGGGAAAAAGGGCGGCGTAGTCGGCGGGGGTGTTGCAGTTGGCGAAAATTTCGCGGTGCCCCGGCGGGATTTCGGCGAGCCGCAGCAGGCCGCGCCCCGCCAGTAGCGGGAGCAGGCGGCGCAGCGAGCAATCGCCCGCGGCGAGGGCGGCGGCCGCCAGCGGCGCCGCCTCCGCCGGATAAATCGCGGCGAGCGGTTCGGGGACTCCGGCGGCGCACGCGGCGGCGCCGGCGCCGGGCTGGCAGAAGCGGAGAAGCCAGACGAACCAAGCGGCATCAATGCGCGGCAGGTCCACGGCGAGCAGCATGACGAGCGCGCCGGGCGGCTCCGCCGAGAGCGCGGCGTGCAGGCCGGCGAGCGGGCCGGCGCCGGGAAAGCGGTCGCGCAGCACGCGCGCGGAGGCGTCCGCCAGACCGGGCGGCGGGAGTTGCCGCCGGCGGAGCACGACGGACACGCGTTCCGCGCCGGCTTCGTGCAGCACGCGCGCCTGGCGGCGCCAGAGCGGTTCGCCGGCGGCGGGCAGGAGGGCTTTGTCGCGGCCCATGCGGCGGGAGCGTCCGCCGAGGAGAAGCGCGCCGGTCAGCGGGGCGGCGGGGGGGGCGGCGGCGGCAATCGGGGGGGCGGTGGCGGACGGGGCGGGGGAATAAATGGCAGACTGTCGGGCTTCGCCCTCGAAACCCCCGCCAGAGGGGGGTTGGATGTCCACGGCGGCGGCGGGGGCGGCGGCGGGGGCGCCGTCTGGCAAGCAGGATGCTTGCCCTACTTTGGCGGCGGCGTCGGGGGCCGCGCGGAGCCAGCCGGTGGTCAGCACTTCGCAGCGGAGGCCGCCGCGGCCGCGCAGCCAGGCTTCCGCGCCGGGGCCGATCGCGTCGTTCATCCAGTGGCAGGGGCGGCATTCTTCGAGGCCGCGGAGGGTGATGTTTTGCAGCGAAAAAACCCGGCCGATGAGGGCGTTGAGGTCGGCGGCGCCGGCGACGAGGAGGTTGCGGCGGAGGGCGGAGGGTTGCGCGGCGGGCAGCGCGAGTTCGGCGCGGAGGCGCTCGAAAATTTCGGCGGAGAAGAGTGTGACCTGGCCGTTGTGCCGGGTGGGTTGGGAAAAATACCGGTCGCCGCGCAGGCCGAGGCCGGCGACGCATTCCACCGCGGCGACTTCGCGAATCGGGTGGTCGGCGGGCGCCAGCCCGTGGCGGCCGACGAAGCGGTGGCCGTCTGAGATGAAGATGCGTTGGAGGTTGAGCGCGGGCGCGGGCATGGTCGTGGGTCAGGCGCCGGTGCCGGCGCCAGCGCCGGCAAGTGACAAGTGGCAAGTATCAAGTGACAAGTGGGCGGCTGCGCCGCCGCCAGCAAGTGACGAGCGGGCGGTCTCGCCGGCGGCGGCAAGTGACAGGCGGGCGGTTTCGCTGCCGCCGCCGCTGCCGCCGCTACCGCCGCCGCCGGCTTCGGCGCCGCTGCCAGCGTCGCCGCGCGTTTCGCGCGCCGCATTCTTCTTGTTACTTGATACTTGATACTTGTCACTTGCGGCAGCGCCGGCGGCGCCGCCGCCGAGCCTGGTGATTTGCACGAGCGTCTGGCTGGAGGGGGCGGTGACGAGCGGGTCGTAGGCTTTTTCGGGGTCGGTGCTGTAGAGGTTGTTGACGTTGGCGCCGCCGTCGCCGGGGAGATAGCCGGGTTTGTTGAGTTCGTCGCATTTCTGCCACCAGCCGTGCAGCGCCATGACGGTGTCGGGGCGGATGCCGGGGAAGATTTCGGCGCGGAATCTGGCGGTGCCGTGGGGGGACTCGACGAGCACCCAGTCGCCGTCGGCGATGCCGCGGGGGCGGGCGGCGTCGGGGTGGATGTGGATGAACGGGTCGGGCGTGACTTCGCGGAGGAAGGGGACGTTGCGCAGCCAGCTCGCGTTATAGACCTTGGAGGTGTGGTAGTCGGAGAGGATGAGCGGGTAGCGGGCGGCGAGTCCGGGTGTGGCGGTGAGGCTTTCGGGCGGTTCGCGCCAGACGGGGAGGGGGCTGAAGCCGTGCTGCGCGAAGAGGGTTTGGTAGATGGCGAGTTTGCCCTGGGGGAGGTAGGGGCCTTTGTCGAGGCGCGTGCTGCGGGCGGCGAAGGCCTGCGCGTATTTTTCATAGACGGGTTTGCGCGGGCGGGGTTTTGTTTCGATGCCGAGCGGGTGTTTGCGGAGTTCGGCGATGGTCACGCCGTGGGGTTTGAGCTGCTGGTTGGTGTAGTTTTCAAAACTGCCGTCCCACATTTCCTTTTTGTAGCCCATTTTCACGCCGAGCTCGATCCAGAACTCGTAGTCGGACTTGTAGTCGCCGAGGGGTTCGATGACGCGGTTGCGGGCCATGAGGCGGTTGCCGGCCATGCCGAAATAGAGGTCGCTTTCGTAGAAGGTGGTGACGGGGATGACGATGTCGGCGTAGTCGGTCTCGGCGGTGCGGGTGACGTCTATGACGACGAAGAAGTCGAGTTTTTTGAGGGCGGCGATGACGTTTTTCGAGCCGCGGTTCGAGACGGACGGCTGGGTGCCGGGCGCCATGATGGCGCGGGGCAGGTAGGGTTTTTCGGTGAGGACGGCTTCGAGGATGCGGTAGTAGCCGGAGGAGGTGCCTTCGATCATCGGCTGGAAGGGGCGGGGAAATTCGGGGCCGATGAGTTTGTCTATCCATTCCTGGGTGACGCGTTCGCCGAGTTCGCCGGCGAGGCCGCCGGGGCGGCCGAAGCCGCCGCCGCCGAGGAGGTTGCCGCCGGGGCGGTCGAGGTGGCCGCAGATGCCCATGAGGATGGCGATGGCGCGGATGGCGTCGCAGCAACTGGTGGCGTGCTCGAAGCCGTTGCCGGTGCTGATGCTGGAGTGCCGCGTGGTGGCGTAGAGGCGGGCGACTTCGCGGATTTGCGCGGCGGGCACGCCGGTGATGCGCTCCGCCCATTCGGGGGTTTTGTCGCGGACGTGGGGGACGAGCTGGTCGAAGCCGTGGGTCCATTTTTCAACGAAGTCGTGGTCGTAGAGGTCTTCGTTGATGACCACGTGGAGGAACGCGAGGGCGAGGGCGGCGTCGGTGCCGGGGCGGACGGGGACCCAGATGTCGGAGAGGGCGACGTCGGGTTCGACGGAGGGTTTTATGGCGATGATTTTCACGCCGCGGGCCTTGGCGTCGAGGATTTCCTTGATGCCGCCTTTCGAGGAGCCGGAATAGACGGGTTGCTGCGCCCAGATGATGAACAGTTTGGTGCTGGCGAGGTCGGGGCGCGGGGAGCCGCCGACGGTGTAGGCGAAGGAGAACGCCTTTTGCATGGCGCAGATGCCGCTGTGGCCGAAATTCGGGCTGCCGTGCGCGTAGAGGAAGCGGCACATGAACTCCTTGTAATGGCGGCCGGCGGGCGAGAGGATGGCGAGCGACTCGGGGCCGTATTTCTCCTTCTGCTCCTTGAGTCTGGCGGCGATGGTGTCGAGGGCTTCGTCCCACGAGATTTTCTCAAATTTGCCCTCGCCCTTCGCGCCGGCGCGGCGGAGCGGGGAGCGGATGCGCTCCGGGGAATAAACCCATTGCGGCGAGGCGTAGGCCTTGGGGCAGAGGCGGCCCTGGTTGAGCGGCCACTCCTTCCAGCCGCCTTTCAGGCCGGCAAATCTGCCGTCGCGCACGATGGCGTGGAGGCCGCAGCCGGCGCCGGGGCCGCACATGGCGCAGAAGGTGGTGACGATTTTGTCGCCGGGGCGCGGGCGCAGCGGGCCGGCGGGCGGCGGCGGCGCGGGCCGCGTTTTTTTCGCGATGGAGAGCGCGGCGGCACCGCCGGCGGCGGTGGCACCGACGCCGGCGGCGGTGGTCTGGATGAATTTGCGCCGGGTCCAGCGGGTGGATGGGCGGGCCGGGGTGTTATTGCTGGCGTCGGCGGCGGGCATGGTTTTTCGGAGGTTGGGAGCTGGTTGCGGGCTGCTTTTTCCGGGTCAGACCGGGGACATGGCCGCCGGCGCCGGCACCGGCGCGGGCTTGCGGTTGAGAATCGGGTCGAGAAAAACGTCGGCGGCGGGCGCGCCGGGCGCGGTGGCGATGAGCAGCGAGGGCGCGCCCTGGCCGGTGAGTTGGTGGACGACGCGGGCGCCGCCGCGGTTTTGCAGCTTGAGTTCGCCGAGCGGGCCGAAGTGCAGCGCCTCGCCGGGGCAGGTGGCGACGCACGCGGGTTCCTCGCCGGCGTCGATGCGCTCCACGCAGAAGGTGCATTTTTGCATGGTGCGGTCGCGGCCAAATTGCGGCGCCTTGTAGATGCAGGCCGAGAGGCACGCGCGGCAGCCGATGCAAACGTCGCGGTCAACGAGCACGATGCCGTCCTTTTTGCGTTTGGTGATGGCGCCGACGGGGCAGACCTCCACGCAGGCCGGCTCGGCGCAATGGTGGCAGGAGACGGTGAGGTTGCGGTCGGTGACGCGCGGGTATTCGCCGACCCAGGCGTGGATGACGCGGCGCCATTTGACGCCGAACTCGACATCGTTCGCGCCCTTGCAGGCGACTTCGCAGGCGTGGCATTGGACGCAGCGTTCGGCGTCAACGTAGAATCCCAGTTGTATGCGCATGGTGGTGTGGTGGTGTTGGTGGTTGGTGGTTGGCGGTCGGCGGTCGGGAGCCTCTGGAAATTGATTTCAACCGCGAAGGATGCGAAGGGCGCGAAGATGAGATGCCGTGATCATATTGCCCAATTGATTCATGGTTATTGATTACTAAATTCCAGTGATTTTTGTCTTTTCCGGCCTTCGCGGCATTCGTGCCCTTCGCGGTTGAAAGTTTTTTGGAACCTCCCGGTTGTGGTTGCGGCGACGGCAATCAGAGTTTTGTGACTTGCACCAGGGTCTGGCTGGTCATGGCGGTGACGAGCGGGTCGTAGGCTTTTTCCGGGTCGGTGCTGTAGAGGTTGTTGGCGTTGGCGCCGCCGTCGGTGAGGGCGAAGCCGGGTTTTTTGAGTTCGTCGCACTTCTGCCACCAGCCGTGGAGGGCCATGACGGTGTCGGGGCGGATGCCGGGCCAGATTTCGGCGCGGAATTTCACGTGGCCGTGGGGCGATTCGACGCGCACCCAGTCGCCGTCGGCGATGCCGCGGGCGCGGGCGGTGTCGGGGTGGATTTGCACGGTGGGGTCGGGCATCACCTCGCGCAGGTAGGGGAGGTGGCGCAGCCAGCTCGCGGTATAGACCTTGGAGGTGTGGAAATCGGAAAACACGAGCGGGTAGCGGTCGAGCAGTTCGGGCGTGGCCGTGGGGCTTTCGGGCGGCTCGCGCCATTCGGGGAGCGGGCTGTAGCCGTGGCGTTCGAAGGTGGTGTTGTAGATGGCGACCTTGCCCTGCGGCAAAAAGGGTTCGCCGCCGGTCCCGGCGCCGCGGGCGGAGAAGGCTTGCGCGTATTTTTCGTAAACGGGTTTGCGGGGCCTGGCCTCAAGCGCGATGCCGAGCGGGTGCTTGCGCAGCTCTTCGATGGTCAGGCCGTGGGGTTTCAACTGCTCGTTGCAGTAATTATCGACGCTGCCGTCCCAGAATTGCTTTTTGTAGCCCATGCGCGTGCCCAGCTCGATCCAGAAGTCGAAGTCCGACTTGTAGGGGCCGAGCGGCTCGATGACTTTTTGGCGCGCCATCAGCCAGCCGCCCGTGGAGCCGAAGAGCTGGTCGCTTTCGTAGAAGGTCGTCACGGGGATGACGATGTCGGCGTAGTCCATCTCGGCGGTGCGCGTCACGTCAACGACGACGTAGAAGTCGAGTTTTTTGAGGGCGGCGAGGACGTTTTTTGGGCCGCGGTTGGAGACGGAGGGCTGCGTGCCGGGCGCGATGATGGTGCGCACCGGATACGGTTTTTCGGTGAGCACGCTTTCGATGATGCGGTAATACGCGGAGGTCGTCCCGCCCATGTAGGGCTGGAAGGGTTTGGGAAATTCCGGGCCCACCAGTTTGTCCACAAATTCCGGGGTGACGGGGTTGTCGGCGCGGCCGCCGCGCCCGCCGCCGAGCAGGTCGCCGCCGGGGCGGTCGAGGTGGCCGCAGACGGCCGAGAGGATGGCGATGGCGCGCGTGGCGTCGCTGTTGCTCGGCGAGTGTTCGAGGCCGTTGCCGACCTGGATGCTGGCCTCCCTGGTGGTGGCGTAGAGGCGGGCGACCTCGCGGATTTGCCGCGCGGGCACGCCGGTGATCCGTTCGGCCCACTCCGGCGTGTGTTTTTTCACGTGCGCGGCCAGGCGGTCGAAGCCGTGCGTCCATTTTTCCACGAAATCGTGGTCGTAAAGGTCTTCGCCGATGATGACGTGCAGGAAGGCAAGGGCCAGCGCGGCGTCCGTGCCGGGGCGCACCGGCACCCAGATGTCGGCGAGCGCCACGTCGGGCTCCACCGTGGGCTTGATGGCGATGATTTTCGCCCCGCGCTCCTTCAGGTCGAGCAATTGCTTGATGCCGCCTTTCGAGGCGCCGGAATAGACGGGTTGCTTGGCCCAGATGAGCAGGAGTTTGGTGTTCTCGTAGTCCGGGCGCGGCGAGCCGCCGATGGTGTAGGCGAAGGAGAACGCGTTCTGCATGGCGCAGATGCCGCTGTGCCCGTAGTTCGGGCTGCCGTGCGCCATGAGGAAGCGGGACATGCACACGCGGTATTGGTGGCCGCCGGCGGGCGAGAGGATGGCGAGCGACTCGGGGCCGTATTTTTCCTTCTGCTCCTTGAGTTTGGCGGCGATGGTGTCGAGTGCCTCGTCCCACGAGATTTTTTCGAATTTGCCCTCGCCCTTCGCGCCGATGCGGCGCAGCGGCGTTTTCAGGCGCTCCGGGGAATAGACCCACTGCGGCGAGGCGTAGGCTTTCGGGCAGAGGCGCCCGCGGTTCAGCGGCGACTCTTTCAAGCCGCCTTTTATGCCGGTGAATTTCCCGTCGCGCACGATGGCGTGGAAGCCGCAGCCGGCGCTGGGGCTGCACAACGCGCAGAAGGTGGGGACGATTTTTTCGACCGGCGCCCTGCCCGCCCGCGCCGTCGCGGGCTTTTTCGGCGCCGTGGCCAGGGCGGCCCCGGTTCCGGCGGCGGCGGCGGCGGCGGTCACCGCGGCGGTTGTTTTGATAAACTTGCGCCGGGAGTAGCGAGCGTGCTGAAGGGAATCCTTGGTGGCTGGCATGGTGGTGCGGGGGGAGGAGGACGGGAAGGAGGGAGGAAAGGCGGGCGGGAGAAAGGGCGGGCGGGCGGGCGGTTTGGGCCGTCCGATTATGGAGCGCGGCGGTTTGAAAGCCGTTCCGCGCTCCATAAAAGGGCCGTTTTCATGCGTGGTGTTTCCGGTTTTTGGGCCAATTAAACAGAGAAAAACGCCTCACCACTTGTAGGACAGCGTGGCGGAGTAGGAGCCGCCGCCCACGCCGACGGGGCCGCTGTTCCTGTAAGTGTAGGTGGCGTTGGAGTTGACGGCCATGAGATACGGCGGCGTGTAGCCGGGTTTTTTATCGAACAGGTTCGTGAACGAGAGGGACAGGTTGAGCGCCTTCGTGATCTGGAAACCCGCGTCAAGATCGGTGAGCCAGAAGTCCGGGTCGCCGACCTCAAAGACCTGCCCGGCGTAAGGAGTCCCCGTCGGGGCGGTCGTGAGGCTGCTGATTTTGCTGTAGAATCTTTCGCGGACGCTGAGGTTGAAACGTCCTTTTTTCCACGAGAGGCCGAGGACGGCCTTGTTTCGCGGCCCCGAGGCGGTGATGCCCGACAGGCTGGAGGCGCTGAGCAGCGGGATGCCGAGCGCCGCCAGTCCCGGCGGTGTCGAGGCCACACTGAGAACGCGCGTGTAATTGCGCGACGCGGACAGCGTCCAGCGGAAGGTTCCCCAGCCCGCCGTTTCCGTGACTTGCTCCAGCGTCACCTCAATGCCGCGGGTGCGGATATCGGCGGCGTTGGCGTAGAAATTAAGAGTGTCCTCAGCAGGGAAGCCCGCCGCCACAAGCACGTTGCCGCCGACGCCGGGGTAGGCGCTTTCGGAGATGCCGGTCGAGTTCCGAATCACGCCGTCGAGGTCAATCTGGTAAATGTCAACCGCCAGGGACAACGTCTTGAACGGCTGGGAAACGACGCCCAGCGTGTAGTTCACGGATTTCTCCGGCTCCAGCGGTTTCACGCCGAGCGCCTTGGCCTCGGGCGAGTTCACCGAGATGTCGTGACCGAACCAGGTGGCGTGATTGGCGGTGTTTTTGTAATGCTGCGCGGCCAGGGCCGGGGCGTGGAAACCGTTGCTCACGGTGCCGCGCACGGCGAGGGGCGCGCCGAAATCATAACGCGCGGAGATTCGCCCGGTGAAAGTGTCGCCGAAATCCGAATAGTTTTCGTAGCGGCCCGCGAGGTCAACCAGCAGCGCCGATGTGATCTGGCTCGACACGCTCGCGTAAAGCGAGGTGGCGTCGCGCGTCACGCTCACGGTGTCCTCGGGATAATAGCCGGTGATTCCCTGGGCGCCGATGACGCCGGCGCCGCCGATGTCGCGTCCGTCGGGATACAGGGTGCTCCCCACGCCATGCGGGCCGTCGAGCACGTTTACGCCGCCGTCGGCATACGCCGCCGGCTCGCCGGCCTTGAGCTGGTATTTTTCGCGGCGGTATTCGCCGCCGAAGGCGATGGTGAGCGGCAGCGACCCGGCGTGGACGAGTCGGCGCAGATCAACATTCAGGGTGGTCGCATCAAAGATATGCGCGCCGATGTAGAACTCCGTCGGGGAAAGGTCCCCGTAGGTCGGGTTCAGGGAGTTGTTGACGCCGACATCCACGTAGTCGCGCCCGTGGCTCGCGCTGAGGTCCCACGTCCAGCCTTTGGAGCCTTGGTTGTGGACGCCGACGGTCGCGTCGAAGTCATTCTCGCTGATGGTTTCCACCGGGGCGTAGCCGTCGGGATAGATGGAGCGCACGTTTCTGTCGTCCCCCGGCGGGCGGAAATTCTGCGCGGCGGACGAGGTGCGATAGCCGTAGGTCGCAAAACCGTAAAGCTCGACGGACGGGGAAAGGGGATAGCCGAAACTGGCCGCCACCGACTTCAAGGTGTAAGCCGCGCCGCCGGTGTTCTTCCATGCGTAGTTGTCGCGGGTGGCCTCCCTCGGGTCCGGGGTGAAGTTCGTCGGCACGCCGGTGCCCCAGGAGCCGCTGGCATTGCCCCAATAGACCGGTTCCCCGGTGACATTGTCCGTCGGCCAATAGAAGAGATAGCTGGCCGGCACCGGCGAGTTGCGATAGAAGGATTCCCTGTCGTCAACTTGCAGTGAGACGTTCACGTAACCGGCGCCCAGCTTGAAGCCGGCGTTGGCGATGGCCGTCTGGGTGAGGCCGTCGCCATTGTCATACTGGCCCACGCGGTAGGAAACCTCGCCGCCCTCGGGGTTGTTTTTGGTGATGATGTTGATGACGCCGGCGATGGCGTCGGAGCCGTAGATGGCGGCGGCGCCGTCGCGCAGGACTTCGATGCGCTGGATGGCGCCGCTCGGAATCAGCGAGAGGTCCGCCGGTGCGGCCGCCGCGAAGCCGCCGGCGTTGAGGAAGGCGGTGGCGTGGCGGCGTTTGCCGTTGACGAGGACGAGCGTCTTGTCGGGGCCGAGGCCGCGCAGGGTGCCGGCGCGGATCATGCTGCCGATGTTGGGCGTCGCAACCGAGGGGAGGTTGAAGGACGGGATGAGAATATTAATGGCGTCGAGCAGGTTTGGCTGGTTGGCCGCCTTGATTTCGACATCGCTGAACAGGTCGATCGGAGCGGGGCTGGTCTGCACGGTGCGGCCTTCGACGTGCGCGCCGGTGGTGATGACGACGGTGTCGAGGACGACCTTTTCATCAATCGAGTCCGGGCTGGCGGTCCGCTGTGCCGGCGCGATGACGGCGCCGCCGAGCAGGAGCCCGGCGACCAGGGAGAGCGCCCGGAGCCGCCCCGGCCCGTTGGATGGAGGGAAACCGGAGTCGTGCGCGACGCGCGGTTTGTTTGCGTCCCCGGCCCGCGCGGCGGGCGGGGTGGTGTGCTTGGTGTGTGAGTTCATTGATTTTATTCGGTTTTGTTTCTGTTTTATTTGGATGATGGCGCCGGATGGATTCCGGCGTGCGGGCCGGGATGAACCGGGGCCCGCTCCGCGCGCCCGTTGGCAGGTGGCGCGGTTTTGATCTGGTCAACGGGGTGGGGCTGCTGCTCGCGAGGTGTGGTCGTGGAGCGGAAATCCGGGGGCGCCGCCGCCGCGATGCCGGCGGAGTGGACGGCGCGGTGGGCGCGGTTGTGGCGGGCGCGGGCGACGACGGTGGCCGCGCGCAGCGGGCGGGCGGGGCAGGCGTGCTCGCAGACGCCGCACCCGATGCAGAGGAGGGACTGGAGCACCGGGGTCTGGATGCCGTCGGCGCCGGTCGCGAGCGAGAGGGCGCCGGTCGGGCAGCCCTCGACGCAGCGGGCGCAGCGGGCGCCGGTGGTCCGGTTCACGCAAAACTCCAGCTCCAGCCGGGCGACGCCGATGCGCGTGACCTGTTTCTCCGGGAGCGGCAGCGGGCGGATGGCGCCGGTCGGGCAAACCTCGCCGCAGCGGTTGCAAAGGTAGGCGCAGGCACCGGTCGCGTAGTCCAGCCGGGGCTTGAGCGCGCCGGCGGCGGCACCGCCGCCGCCGCGCAGGCCGGGCTGGAGCGCGCCGGTCGGGCAGACGCCGACGCAAAGCTGGCAGGCCGTGCAGCGGGAGAAAAAATGCTCCGTGCTTTCCGCGCCGGGCGGCAGCGCGGGCGCCGCGGGCCCGCGGCGTTTTCTGGCGGGCGCGGGCACCCCGTCATCCTCCGTCAGGGCAAGGCTGGAGCGCATGGTCGCCAGCGCGGCGGCGGCGGCCATCGGCGCCTTGCGCAGAAAGGCGCGCCGGAGCGTGCCGGAGGCCGGCGCCGGCGCGGGCGCCGATGCCGGCACCGGCGCTTCAGACGCGGGGCCGGCGGTGGGAACGGCGGTGGATGCGGCGGTGGATGCGGAGGAGGAAACGGCGGTGGTGCCGGTGGTGGATGCGATGGTGGAAACGGAGCCGGCCCCGTCGCCGGCGGGACGGTTTGCCGGCACCGGACGGGCGCCGCGCGGCTTCGGTCCGCCAGTCGCGGTCCGCCGGCCCCATGCGAAGCGGTAGTGGATGGCGTCGCTGTCGCAATGGCCGAGGCAGTTGAAGCACGCCACGCACCGCGAGGTGTCAATGACGCCGTTGCGCAGGTCTATGCAGTGCGCCTTGCAGCGCCCCGAGCACGCGCCGCACCGCCGGCAGGCGGCGGGGTTGATGGTCACACGAAACGCCGCCCACCGCGACAAAAAGCCCAGCAGCGTCCCCACGGGGCACACGCTGTTGCAATAAAGCCGGTCGCGAAACGCCGCCAGCACCAGAAGCAGGACAAACACAAGCGCGGTCGCCGTGACGATTCCGAATCCCGCCCAAGGCGCGACCGCGTGGATGTTAGCGTCCGCCCCCAGCGCCCGCAACGCCCCGGCCGGCAGGCGCGCCAGAAGCGTCAGCGCCGGCCGGAAAACAACCACCGAAATCCGCCCGAAATGGCTGTAGGGATCGGCCAGCGAAAGCGCCAGCCCGCCCCAGCCGGCGCACACGGCGGCGACCGTCGCCCACAGGAAAAGCTGCCTCAGCCGTGTCAGCGGCTTGGTGAAACGGCGCACCCTCTTTTTTCGCCGCGCGAACGCCGCCACCCGCGCGATGGCGTCCTGAAGCAGACCCAGCGGGCAAACCGCCCCGCAATACACCCGCCCGAACAAAACCGCGGCGGCCAGGATGACGATAAACGCCGCCGGCAACGCCGCGCCGCCCGCCCAGGCGACCAGTGAGGGCACAAACTGCGTCGAAGCCAGACTGTGCCCGGCGCCGGCCGGCAGCACCCGCCCCCCGGCGATGAACACGGCCAGAAACCCGGTGAAAAACGTCACCGCCACGACCACCCGCAGCCATTTTAACGTGTTCCCGTTCATGACTGGGGCGCTCCGGGCACCCGGCCGTCAATCATGGGCGCGCCACCTTTGCGCCCGGTTTGGCCGGGGAAAATTTGACCGGGGGAAATGACGATGCCCGAACGCCCCGAACCGGGAGTGGTCCCGGCAGGTCTTGCGGCGGCGGCGAAACGATCAGATGTGAGATGAACAGACATTGGAGAGAAATTAGAAAAAACTCCCTCCAGTTGACTGGTCGGTCGTTATGAACAAACCCTGACGCCATCCAAACAATTCCAGTAAGAATGGCGAAGATTACAAAACGGGACCTGCCGCCGGATGAAAGAAGTTTTTGAGTAATCTTAATTTGTATTTGATTTCTTTATTAATGATATTAGAAAAAATAATGATTTGCGTGTTTTAACCTCATACGAAATTATAACTTAACTTATTTTATTAAAATAATTTAAGCGTGTTCTTGAAATTATTTTTCACCGAGTAGGATGCGAAGGGCACAAAGTTGGAGACGCCATCTTCGTGCCCTTCGCAT
>JAITDF010000391.1 GCA_031282705.1 Opitutaceae bacterium
GCGGTGGCATTTTCCACGATTGGACGGTCAAGGTCTTGCCAGCGGGTTTCGTTCACTTTGCTTCGTTCATCGTATTCCGCCAGGCATTTTCGGGCGGCGGTTGCGCGCCCCTCCAATTCTGCTGTTTCCTTGCTCGCCGTCCGCGTCCGCGCTTCATAATCCTCGCATTTCTTTTTCTTTTCCTCCAGGTCATTGACGGCGGCTTCCAATCGGTTTTTCTCGGAGAGCAGTTTTTCCATTTCCTGCTGGAGTTGGGCGAGTTTTGTTTTTCTCGCCTCGGCGTTCTTTTCAAACTCCGCCAATTGCGTTTCCATCTGTTTGATTTTAACTTCAACCGCGGCGTGCTGCTCGGCGATGTTCTTAAAATTGGCATGCGCATCCGCAATCTGTTGTGTAATTTGGTTAAGTTCCTCCTGCCTTTTTTGAAACGCTTCGTTGGCATCTTTGAGTTTGACTTGGTGCGATTCGATTTCGGCTTTGAGCGCAGTGATTTTCGACTCGTTTTCCTCAAGCCATTTCTTGGCAGCATTGCCGTCGGCTATAATGCGTTCTGCGGTCGCTAGTTCGTCGAGTTTCCTGCGCACTTGCTCGTGCAACTCTCCGAGTGTCTTTTGCGCTTCCGCAATCGCATTGCGCAGCGTCTCAAGTTTTACAAGGAACGGCGCGAGGTCTTTCGCCCTCCAGTAATAATAAACAGAAAGCGCGAGTATGATGACAAGAATCGTCACGGTGGAAATGCCGGCAATATAAAGCGCCGTCGGATTGCCCAGAAAAGAGAATGTTATAATTGCATTCATGTTGTTGAAAAACTGGTATCATTTGGTGTCGGCAGGTTTTGATTCGGATGGCGTTGTGGTCTTTTCTTGATTGAGCACAGTGGCATTTCTTTTTTCTTCGGTGGCTTTTGCTCGCCAGTATTCCGCTTCTTCACGCGCTTTTTTTGCACTTTCATTTTGCACTTTTACTTCCGCCAAAATGGTGCTCCTTTTTTGCTCCAATTCCTTTACTACGGTTTCGATTTCGGATTGTGCGGATTTGTTTTGCTTTAATGCCTCCTGCATGGCGGCGAGTTGCCCGTTAATGGCACTTCTTGAATTTTTCAATGTATCGAGTTCTGATTGAACAGTGGCAGTGTCTTTTCTCACTTTTGTGAGTTCTGATTGTTGCGTGGCGACTTCATTGCTGACAGTCACAAGCAATTTTTCTTTGGCGGAAATATCTGCTGTCAATGTTGCCAGTGTGGTTTTCAGTGATGTGCTCTGTTCCGCAAGCGGAGAAATGGCACCTCTCGCTGTTGCCAGATTTTCTTTCGCAACACTCAACTCGCTTTCGGCTGCAACAAGGTCTTTCTTTGTTTTTGCGAGTGCAAGAGCAGTGTCATTTTGTTCTTTGGTTGCCGCGGCAATGGCACTTCTCGCCAATGCTTCCTGCGAACGTGCGGTGGCAATGGCGGTTTCGATTTTTGCGAGTTCGTCCTGCCCCGTTGCCTTTTCTTTTGCGACGACAAGAATGTCGCTTTTCACGGATGAAAGTTGTGTTTTCGCAGTGCCAATTTCCGTTTGCAACGCAGCGAGGATGCCTTTTTCAGAAGCAAGCGTCTCGCGGATTTTCTGCAATTCGTCGAGTTCGGTTTTGTGCTCCTTCGCGGCAAGCGCGAGTTGAGCAGTCAATGTCGTGTGCTCGTCCACGAGTTTTTGTTGTCCTCGGATTTTTGCCTCGCGTTCGGCGAGAATTGATGTGGTTTTCTCCTCGGCGGCGCGCGCGGCATCGGTTTTCTTTTTCCATTCGTCTTCAAGGACGTTAAGCCGCGCTCGCTTGGCATCCGCTTCGGCACGGAGGTCAGCGATACCCTGTGTGACGTTGGTGCGGTCGGCGGCGAAGCGCAGGTAGTCGTTCAACAGTTTGCCGAGAAGGAAAAAGGAACCGATGGCACTGACGGCAAGAATGCCGACGGCACTGGCAGCAAGTAATTTTTTGAGTTTAATGCGAGGGTCTTTGGTTGGAATTTCAGAGTCCATAATTGCGGGATTGGAAAATCAAGCGAACCGCCGCGACGATGCCGCCGCGCCACGGGAACGCAACAAGGAGTTTTCCTGTTTTCCGTCCGCGCCGCCATCTCTCCTCTTGATTTTCCCGAAAGTCCGCTAAAATCACCGCTCCCTGTTTCCGTTCCCAACATTTTCCAGCCAGCCAGCCAGCCAGCCAGCACACACAACCGTCAACACTCACCAATAACCAACATCACCATGTCCGACACCACCGACACCACCAACACCTCCGCCAACAACGCCGACGGCGCCGCCAACGCCAACGACGCATCCTCCGCCAACGCTGCCCCCTCCTCCGCCTCCAACGCCGCCGCCGGCGCCGCCTCCGCCTCCTCCGCGCCGCAGAAATTCGAGTTCCAGGCCGAGATCAAGCAGCTCCTCGACATCGTCATCCACTCGCTCTACACCGAGAAGGAAATCTTCATCCGCGAGCTCGCCTCGAACGCCTCCGACGCCCTCGAAAAACTCCGCCACCTCCAGCTCACCGAGAAAGCCATCCTCGACGACAACCTCCCGCTGGAAATCAACATCACCACCGACGACACCGCCAGGACCCTCACCATCCAGGACTTCGGCATCGGCATGACCCGCGCCGAACTGGTCGAAAACCTCGGCACCATCGCGCACTCCGGCTCGAAAGCCTTCCTCAAGGCCCTCGGCGAGTCCGGCCGGAAAAACGCCGGCCTCATCGGCCAGTTCGGCGTCGGCTTCTATTCCGCCTTCATGGTCGCGAAGACCGTGACCGTCCGCTCCCGCTCCTGGCGCCCCGGCGAACCCGGCCACGTCTGGGCGAGCGACGGCTCCGGCTCCTACACCCTCTCGCCCTCCGACGGCGAACGCCGCGGCACCAAAATCACCATCCAGCTCACGGACGACGCCGCCGGCTTCGCCGCCGAATCCCGCGTGAAAGCCATCCTCGAACGCTACTCCGCCTTCATCGCCTTCCCCATCAACCTAAACGGCAAACGCATCAACACCGTCCAGGCCCTCTGGCTGCGCAACAAAAACGAAATCAAGGACGAGGACTACACCGGCTTCTACAAATTCCAGGCCCGCGCCTACGACGCCCCGCGCCTGCGCCTCCACTTCAGCGCCGACGCCCCCCTCTCCATCAACGCCCTCCTCTTCGTCCCCCAGGAAAACACCGAACGCCACGGCCTCGCCCGCCTCGAACCCGCCGTCGCCCTCTACTGCCGCAAAATCCTCATCGACCCCCGCCCGAAAGACCTCCTCCCCGAATGGCTCCGCTTCCTCAAAGGCGTCGTGGACAGCGAGGACCTCCCCCTCAACATCTCCCGCGAAACCATGCAGGACAAGGCCCTGCTCGACAAAATCGGCAAAGTCATCACCAAACGCTTCCTCAAATTCCTCGAAGAGGAAGCCGCGGCCCGCCCCGAGGCCTACGACGAATTTTACCGCCAGTTCGGCATCTTCATAAAAGAAGGCGCCGCCCTCGACTACACGCACAAGGACCAGCTCGCCAGACTCCTCCGCTACGAATCCTCGCTCACCGGCAAAGGCAAAACCACCCCGCTCGCCGGCTACCTCTCCCGCATGAAGGAAGGCCAGACGGACATCTACTACCTCGCCGGCGCCAGCCGCGAAGCCATCGAAAACGGCCCCTACCTCGAAGGCTTCAAGTCCCGCAACCTCGAAGTCCTCTTCTGCCACGAACCCGTCGATGACTACGTGATGAACAGCCTCCGCGAATACGACGGCAAAAAACTCACCCCCGCCGACCACGCCGACGTGAAACTCCCCGACGCCCCCAAGCCCCCCGCCGACGCCGCGCTCCCCGAAGCCGACACCAAAACGCTCGTCGAATGGCTGGCCGCGACGCTCGCCGCCCGCGGCGTGGCCGAAGTGAAAGCCAGCGACCGCCTCGTCGATTCGCCCGCGCTCGCCCTCAACGCCGACAAATTCATGACCCCGCACATGCGCCGCATGATGAAAGCCATGAACAAAGACGAAGACGCCGCGCCCCTCCGCGTGAACCTGGAAATCAACCCCGCCTCCCCCGTCATCAAGCACCTCTCCGCCATGCGTGCCGCCGCGCCGGAAAAAGCCGTGCTGGTCGCCGGGCAAATCCTGGACAACGCCCTCATCGCCGCCGGCCTCCTGGAAGACGCCGGCAGGATGGTCTCCCGCATCTACAAACTGCTCGAAACCATCTAAAACCCCCGCCCGCCCCCGCCCGCCGCGCCTGCTGACGCACCGCAGACCTCCAAGCCTGCCTCTTCCGCGCAACAGCGGCAGGAGATGGGACGCAGAAACGTCCGTCCCCCCCCTCTTTCCTCTTTCTCTCCCATCGCTCCCATCTCTCCCATCCCCTTTTCCCCTCTTGAGGAAAGAGGAAAGACAAAGAGGAAAGAGAAAGAGAACGGACGCCCCCGCGTCCCATCAGTGAGACAGTGAAGCCCCGGAACAGCCCGCGCCCCGGGCCTCACTTTGGGCCGCGCCCGATGCCGGCGGCGGCATGAGCGCGGGATTGACCAGGACAAGCAAATCATCCGCCACGCGCACCACCTGCGAAAGCGGAAACCCCGGCGGCACGCGCCCCGCCGCCAACCCGCGGTAAACCTGCGCCCAAGTGTCCGCCCCGCCCGCCGCCGCCGCCGCCGCCGGCAACGGCTCCCCGCCTTTCGCCAGTTCCGCGAAAAACGGCCGCGCCAGCGTATGCGGCGTGAGCACCAAGGCGGCCTGCGGCTGCACCGCGTTGACCTCCAGAAAATCGCGCACCGTCGCCGCCCGCGCCCAAACCCGCCCGCCCGCCGCGCCCGCGCCGCCCGCCGCGCCCGCGCCGCCCGCCGCGCCCGGTTTTCCCGCCGCGCCGGCTCCCCCCGCCTCTCCCGCCCCTCCCGCCTCCCCCGCCGCCCCGGCCTCCCCCGCCGCGCCGCCGCCATACCAGGCCGCGCCCGCCGGCACATCGCACATCCAGCCCGCCGCGCCCCCGGGCAAGGCGGCGGCGGCGCCCCCGCCCCCGACCTGGCGCGCCACACCCTGAAACAACGCCGGATAATACGGCGGGTAGCTGAAATGCAGCTTGCGCGGCTCCGCCAGCTCGCGCGCGAGCGGCAGCGCCTGCACCGCCAGCAGCACCCACGCCGCCCGCGCCACCCGCGCCGCGTGCGCCGCGTGCGCGCCGGACGCCGCGCGGCTCGCCACCAGCACCACGAAAAACCGCGCCCCAAACACCGCCATCACCGGCGCCGCGCACACCCACGGCGAACGCTCCCCCTCGCCCGAGTCGAGAAACGCCCGCGCCACCACCCACGCCCCCAGCGCCGCGACGAAAACCCGGCGCGCGCCATTCGCCTCCCCGCCGCGGAACCGATGCAGGCAGCCCGCCGCAAAAAACGCCGTCAGCAACAAGCCGCCGCCGCTCCACGCCTCCACGCCCAGGCCGCGTTGCAGGCTCGCGAGCACCTTGTTGCCCAGCTTCGCCGCGTCGATGCGCGGCGCCTCCGCCGAAAACCTCGCCCGCGCGCCCGCGGGCTCCGCCGCCGGGTCGCCCGCCTTCAACGCCACCCCCTGCCACGCAAACGCCAGCGGGTTGCCCGTCAGCGCGAAGTTGCGCCCGGCCCACGGCCCCGCCACGACCGCAAACGCCGCCAGCAGCACCCCCGCCGCGCGCGCCCCCCCGCCGCGCCGCCACGCCCCCGCGAGCGCCGCCGGCAGCACCGCCCCCGCCGCGTAATCCGTCAGGACCAGCAACCCGCACACCACGCCCGCGCCCGCCGCCGCCGGGACAAACGCCGCGCGGCCCGCGGCCCGCCCGCCCGCCGCCGCCCCGATTTGAAACAACGCGAGCAGCAGCACCATCGCCAGCGGCGCGCCGTTCACCGCCGCCGCCGCCTGCCAGACCGGGGCCGACACCAGCACCGCGCCCGCCGCCACCCGCGCCGTCGGCGCGTCAAACCACCGCCGCGCCAGCCGCCACGTCTGCCACGCCGCGCACCAAAGCAGCAGCACATTCAACGCGAGCAGCACATAGTCCGCCCGAAACCCGTCCGGCGGCTCGGGCGTCCGGCCAAACAACCCCGCGCGCGCCTCCGCCGGAAAAATCCTCAACGCCCCCGCGATGACCAGCGGATAAAGCGGCGCGTGATGCAGCTCCGGCGGCGCCCCCTCCGCGCCCGGCCCGAAAAAACGCCCCCCGCGCCCCCGCGCCCAGGCGGCCGTCTGCGGATAATTCACCGGCGTGGAAAACCCGCGCCCCTCCGCGAGCTGCCGCGCCATCGCCGCCTGCGCGAACGTCTCCTCCGACGCCGGCCCGCGGAATTGCTTGTAGCCGGCCAGCCCCGACAAAATCAGCACCCCCGCCGCAAACACGCCGCGCCGCAGCCAGAGCGCCCCCCCGCCCACCTCCAGCCAGTGCACCCATTCTTGAAGTGAACGCGGCGTGCTCATTCAAAATGGCGCGGACGACCCGCCCGCGGGGGGAAATCCCAAATCCCAAAATCCCAAATCCCAAAAAAAT
>JAITDF010000355.1 GCA_031282705.1 Opitutaceae bacterium
CACCTTCTCGATCACGGACGATACCACCCTCTGGGCGGTGTTCAAAAAGGTCAAGAGGCTGACCCTGCGGGCCGACCCCTCCAGCGTCGGCACGGCGACGGTGGTCGGAGCCAGCAATGACTCCATGGTGACCGTCAACGCGGCGCAGGGCACTTACGAATTTGACCCGGGCACGATCGTCACCATCAGTGCCGTTTCCACCAGCGCCTACACATTCAGGGAATGGGTGGGGCTGGTGGCCTCGGGCTCATCGCCCGAAACCACGGTCGTGATGGAGGAGGATCGCGTGGTGGTGGCGCGGTTTGAATTGATGGAGTTCAGGGACCTGACCATCAATGTCTCCCCGGCGGGCGTGGGGGCGGTCTCCGTCCGGGGGGAGGCGAGCATCACCGACTCCCGGACGATTTCCTGCGGGAAAGACACCGTGGTGATGCTCACGGCCGCGGCCACGATGCCCGGATATGAATTCACCGGCTGGTCCGGCGATGCGTCCGGCGCCAGCCCGGGCGTATATGTCACAATGGACGAACCCAGAACCGTGACGGCCAGTTTCGCGCGCGCCCTCTACAATGTCACCGCCCGCCCGCAGATCGCGGGCCGGGGCACGGTGACGATGACGAGCGCCGGGCACGCGGACGTGGTGAACGACACCGGCCGGTATTATTATGACGAAGAAGTCACCCTCACCGCCGTCGAGGCGCCGGGCTATCGCTTCGTGGACTGGGTCGCAAACGTGGGCGGCCTCGCCCTGCCCGTCGCCAGCTCCACCGGCCCCATCAGGGTCACCGGCGCCATGATCATAGAGGCGCGCTTTGAGCACGCCGGCACCGAGGGTGTCCTCGTGAATGTCAGCGGCGGCTCGGTCCTGAGCAGGGTGCAAAGCGAACCCGATGCGAACGGGGATTATATTGAGGAAATCACATTCGCCCCGGATGCCTATCACGAATTCACGACTCTGGACGGGGATGCCTACAACTATGAGCATTTGTCAAACGGCAATCTCAAATGCTGGGTGTGGGTGCCCAAAGGCGGCGGCTTCCAGAGCGTGACCGCGACGTTCACGCTCACCAGCTTTACCGCGACGGCCGAGTCCGACCCGGCCGGCGCGGGCGAGGTCCAGATACTGGTCGAAGGGGAGGACCATTCGTTCAGAAGGGAGGAGGGCGGGCCGCTCTATTATCCCGCCGGCACCCTGCTGCGTTTCATGGCTAACGAGACCAGGGACTGGGAGTTCAACAGCTGGGCCAACATCGAAGGCGAAATCCTGGATTCCAGCAATCCCAAGAGCGTGCTCGTGAAAGTGACGAAGGACATCTCCGCCAAGGCCCGCTTCGACCCGATGAAGAGGTCCCGCACGGTCACGCTCATGATGGACTTTATGAACGGCGCCGTGTGCGAGGACGCCAGCATAACGATGGGCGACGCCACCCACAAATGGAACGACGGGGCCATCATCAAGACATTCAGGGAGGGTGAATCCGTGAATGCCAGCTGCGAGGTTCTCGATGATAGAGGCCTTCCGGTGCCGTTCAAGGTCGAGCGGTGGGACGGACCCTTCCTGGCGACGATTGGCGACGACGGCACCCGGTCAACGGTGGCGGGCACGATGCTTGCCGAGGACGTGACGCTCGTCGTAAACATCACGCGCATCAAGGCGATACTCCAGACCATGTCGGCGACGTGGATGCTGAATGGAACACTTCAGGATGAAACATCCATCATCTCCGACGGCGGCTTGATCACGGTGGGCGACATGTATGAAATGGGCACCGAGGCCATGGTCTGGCTCTCGGTCAAGCCGGGATATTACCTGGCCATGGACAAGGGCGACGACGGATGGACACTCACCCCGGACGGCATCAGACTGCAAGGCAGGGAAAGCGCCTTCGTGCCGTTCGAGGTGGCGACGCACGGCACGTGGACCGGGGGGAACGATGACACCGATGCCCTTGATCCGAAAATAAAACACCCCCATTACCGGGAGTATGACCAGGATGCCGATGGCAATTACATCGTCCCCGGTTATGACGGCACCTTGGTGATCAAATATACCGATCCCTCGCTGCCGGCGCCGGACTTCACGGACCCGGCCGTCATCAGCGACCCCTCCAAGTGGAGGCAGTATGGCAAGCGGGTCCGCCTGGACTCCGAAAAGACCGAAATCAAGGCCAAAACCACCGAGGATGAGTTCTTCGCGAGAAGGGCGGGCGAATACTTCCTGGATACCGATTCCCCCGTCAAACTGGACAGCCGGCGCGATAAATCGGGCAACCTGCTGATTCGCGGCGGAGTCGAAACCACGCCCGCGCCGTGAGGGCCCCTTGGGGCCCCCCTCCGCTGGGAAATAGAACATGAATGCCAAACTGATGGAACAGTCACTGTGTTTTCTTGCCGCGGGCAAGGAGCCGATTCCCTCCTTGATCGAACAGCAAGTGGTTGATCTCGCCTTGCTGTTTGTCGGGCTGGTCGTGGCGGTGGCCGCCGTCTGGCTGCAATGGAGGCATTTCAAACGCTCCCATCCGGCCCATCCGCAGGACGGCTCGACCATCGCCCCGTTTGGCCCGAGCCCGCACCGGCGCTGGAAAAACCTCTACTGGCGCGAGGTGCGCGCCACGTTCCTGCTCGCGCTGATTTCGCTGAGCATGGTCGGCTTCACCATCGCCTTCCACAAGGAGGTGACCATGCCCGCCCTGGTGTCCGTCATCTTCTGGCTGGCAATGTTTTTCTACAACCTCTGGGTCGCGCAATGGCTCGCATGGCGGATCGCCACCAAGCGAAAACGTTGACAGGCATATGAACGATGGGATGATTTAACGACAGAAATGTTATTTTTGAGCCTGCTCAAACAGAACTTGTTCTTTCTCATATAAATCTAAAACTCGGCTGATTACGATCACCGAGTCAAGCAGGGGCTGTTTGAAAAACCCCTGCCAGTTATTGCCTATTTTTAAGCCACTGATATAAAACCAGATATTGATATGCAGGGTATTGCTGGCCTTGAAATTAGAAGCGAGCTGAACTATCAGTATGGACGGTGAACTTAAAATTAGAAGCGAGCTGAACGAAGATCCGTTTGCCGAGTGCACGCGTCCCGCGTGCGGTGCTCGGCGTCCCGTCGGACACGGTTCGACAGGAAAAGATTGGAATTCGCCGACTGGAAAGTCGGCGCTCCCGGCTTGGGCGGGACGCCCAAACTCCCCGGACCGTCCGCGAGCCCTTGGCCGCGTAATATCAGTTATTAGGCAACTAAATTCTTGCGATTTTCGTTTTTCCGGTCTTCCTGTCCTTCATACCCTTCGCGTCCCTCGCGATTAAAATTTTTAATGGATTATTTCATGATGCAAAATTCCTCCATCCGATTCCGTGCATGTTTTTTTGCCGCCGCCCTGCTGGCGGCGCCATTTGTCCGGCTGCCCGCCGATGGCGTGGCGCCGCCCGCGCCGCCCGCCGCCGGCATCCCGCCGCAGCCCGCCGCCCCCGCGCCGCGCTTCAACTCCGATCTCTATCGGGTGGAAAAACAGATCGTCTCCTCGTCCGGCAGGGTGGGGGAGGAGGCGGTTTACAGCATCCGCATGGATGCGCGCGACGACATCGAGCAGGTGCGCCTGCTCGAAATCCTCCCCCCCGGGCTTGAATACATCGACGCGGACCCGGTGCCGACCGTGGTGAACGGAGGCTACCTCTGGTCGTGGGACAACATGCAGCGCGGCGCCTCCCGCGAGGTGCGCGTCCGCGTGCGCCCGGTGGACGGCGGCTGGTTTGTCACCAACACCAAGGTGGCCGTCGTGCCCGTCGTCGCGCTGCCGCTCTTCGCGGGCAGGCCCAAGATCCAGCTCGAAAAGACCGGCCCGTCCGCCGCCGAACTCGGCAGCGACATCAACTTCCGGCTCATCGTGAGCAACGTCGGCACGGCGGCGGCGGAGGGCGTGAGCGTCTCCGACACCCTGCCCGCCGGCCTTTACGGGGCCGGCCGCGGCGGCAACGTGGTCAGCTTCCGCATCGACCGCCTGGGCGCCGGCGAACAGCGCATCTTCGACGTGCCGGCGAAGGCCGCCATCAAGGGCGAGTGGGACAACCAGGCCAATGTCTTCTTCGAGCAGGCGATCCAGGCCAACGCCACCGCTCACATCTCGGTCGTCGAATCCAAAATCTCCCTCGTCAAAAACGGCCCGCCGCGCGCCTACACCTTCACTGAGGCCGGCTACACCATCACCGTGCGCAACGACGGCGACACCATGCTGGAAAACATCCAGCTCGCCGACGAGGTCGTGGACGGCCTGCGCTTCGTCGAGGCTTCGGACGGCGGCCAGTTCAACCGCGGCACGGTCACCTGGACGATTCCGCGCCTCGCGCGCGGCGAAAGCGCCTCCCGCACCGTGCGGCTCGCCGGCCAGAAAATCCACACCACGACCGCCGTGGCCGTGGCGACGCTCGTCACCGGCAAGCAGGAGCGGGCCTCCGCCACCACCGTGTGGGAAGGCGCCCCCGGCGTGCTCACCGAGTTGATGGAGGACGTCGATCCCGTCCGGGTCGGCAAAAACGTCGTCTATACCGTCCGCATCACCAACCAGAGCCCGATGACCGCGATAACCGGGGATGTGGTTTTAAGGCTGACCGGCGAATTGCGTCCGGTGGAGGTGACCCGGAAATCCGGCGCCGTCATCGACGGGCAGGACATCATTGTGAAAGGCGTGCGCATCAAGCCCAAGGACACCTATTCCTTCAAGGTCACGTCCGAGGCCGTCAGGTCCGGCATGGCTTGGGCGCGGCTGGAGTTCAGCGCCGACTTCCTGCAACGCCCCTCCGTGAAGGAAGAGTCCACCAACGTATATTGATTTCTCCCCGCCGCCGCGCCCGCCGGCCTTGACGTATGCGCCAAGGCTTGGTGTGGCGCCAGCCGGCCTGACGTATCGCCGGGGCCTGACATAGAGCCGGGCGGCCTGACGTACCGCAGGTTTCCAAACCTGCTTCAGAGCTTGCGTTAGGTCACAGGCTTTTGCGGGCATTCGGCCCGGGCAGGTTTGGAAACCTGCGGTACGTGGCGCTTCCGCGCCGGGCGGCCTGATGTAGCGCAGACGGCCTGACGTACCGCAGACTTCCAAGTCTGCTTCAGTGCTTGCGCCGGGTCGCGGGCTTTTTGCGGGCTTCATGCCTTTTGCGGGGCTTCGGTTTTTGCTGGGCTTTGGGGGTTTGCAGGGCTTCGAGAGTTCGTTTTTTACCTGTCCCCAATTGCATTCCAATTGTCCGTTTGTGGTGACTGAAGTCGCCACGCTAAATCCAGCGACTTTAGTCGCCCGCTCCTCTCCAACCCGGTGCGCTGATTTTCAACTGCGGAATTTAGGTTTGTCTTGTCAGGCTTCCCGCTTCGCTCGGCCCCCCCCTGCTCGTTCCTGACGAAAGATAAAGATAAAGATAAAGAGAAAGAGGAAAGAAGAAAGAGGGGGGCATCACTTTGGGGTGCACCCGCCTTTTGAGGGGGTGACATCACTTCCTATTGCACCTCATCCTTCGGCGCGGGTTTTGGCGTCCGCCTCGATGAGCGCCTTCACGCGCTCCAGCCCGGCGCGGACTTTTGTTTTTATTGCCGGCAGCTCGGCGGCGGAGGCGACTTGCTCATGGGCGAAAAGGTAGAATTTGATCTTGGGCTCGGTGCCGGACCCGCGGGCGGCGAAGCTGTAGCCGTTCGCCAGCGTGACAAAATAAAGGTCCTGGGCCGGGATGAGCTCGCCGTCGGCATCGGTGATTTTCTCGCGGCCGAAGTCCTGGAATCCGGTCACGGCCATGTCGCCGAATTTTTGCGGCGGCGACGCGCGGTAGCTGTCGAGTATGCGCTTGATCCTGGCCGCGCCGCTCGCGCCTTCGTAGTAGATGTTGATCACGCCTTCGAGGTGGAAACCGTGCTTCAGGTAGATTTCGTCAAGATACTCGGTGACGGTGAGGCCGCGGTTTTTCACGCAGGCGCAGAGTTCGGCGAACATGAGGCAGGCGGCGTTGCCGTCCTTGTCGCGCACGCAGTCGTTGCCGAGGTAGCCGTAGCTTTCCTCGCCGCCGAAAAGGTAGAAGGTGCCGTGCTTGAGGAGGAGCCGGGCGCGCGTGGCAAACGGCGTCGCGTCGTAATCAAGCGCGATGCCTTCGGCGTCGAGGAGTTTTTGTTTCAACTGCTCCTCGTAGCCGCGGATTTTGGCCGCGATCCATTTGAAGCCGGTGAGCGTGTTGATGACCTTCACGCCGTGGTGGCGGCCGATGGCGTCCTGCAAGGGCGAGGTGACAAAGGTCTTCACCAGCGCGGCGGAAGGGGCGCCGGCGGCGGGAATCCAGCCGAGCTCCTTGTATTTGGAAATCCGATACTCGGCGAGCAGGGCGCCGATCTGGTTGCCGGTGAGCAGTTCGAGTTTGCCGGCGCGGTTGCGGACGGCGACGCCCATGCGGTCGCAGTCGGGGTCGGTGGCGAGCACGGCGTCGAGGCCGCGGGCGCCGGCCAGTTCGATGGCCTTGGCGAGCGCCTCGGCGTTTTCGGGGTTGGGCGACTTGACCGTCGGGAATCGCGGATCAAACGCGGCCTGCTCCGGCACGGTGTGGACTTCCACGCCGGCGCGCTCCAGCAGCGGCACGGAGGCGACGATGCCGGTCGCGTGGATGTTGCTGTAGGCGACGCGGAGCCTGGCGCGGGCGAGGGTGCCGGCGTCGATGACGGACTTGGCGGCGGCGGCCTGGTAGGCGGCGTCGGCGTCGGCGTTTAATATGACAATGCCGGCGCCGGCGTTTTTTGGATTTGGGTTTTCAAGAAACGGAATGACCTCGTCGAGCGGGATGGCGTTGACCTCGGCGACGATGCCCCTGTCGTGCGGCGGCACGACCTGCGCGCCGTCCTCGAAGTAGGCCTTGAAGCCGTTGTCGTGGGGCGGATTGTGGCTGGCGGTGATGACGACGCCGGCGTGCGCGCGGAGCCAGCGCACGGAAAAGCTGAGCTGGGGCGTGGAGCGCGGGCCGTCGAAGATGCAGGCGGTGCCGCCGAGTTTCGTCCAGGTGGAGGCGGCGAGTTCGCAGAAGTGGCGCGAGAAGTGGCGGACGTCGTGCGCGATGACGAGCGCGGGCGGCGCCGGGCGCTTCGCGGCGGCGAGGTATCTGGCGGTGTAGCGGTGGAGCCCGATGGTGGCGCGGACGAGGGTGAAGTCGTTGAGGACGTTGCTGCCGACGGCGGCGTGCGCGGGCGTGCCTTGGGGGCCGGGCGTGCCGGTCTCGGCGGCGGTGGTGACGCCGCCGATGGTGCGGCCTCTCATGCCGCCGGTGCCGAATTCGAGGTAGCGGTAGAAGCGGTCGTTGAGTTCGGCCCAGGCGGAGGCGGCGACGAGTTCGTCGATGCTGGCGGCGGCCCATGCGGGCAGCGGCGCGGCGAGCCACGCGGCGAGGTTTTCGGCGGCGGCGGGCAGCAGCCGGACGGCGGCGGCGGAGGAGTGGATTTTGTCGAGGGTGGTCATGGGTGGAAGATATTGCGCGGCACAGGAGAAAATTCGTTGTCTTGAAACGGCGCGAGTGAAAAGGACGGAAAGGAACGAGGTCAAAAGCGACGCGGAATCGCGCCTTTTTTCGCTGGCGGATTGAAAAAAACGAAGGCCGTGCGGAACGCAACGAAGGAAACCGGCATGACACTGGCGGCACATCCGCCGCGAGCAACGTGGGCGCCACACATGCATTCTTCAGTCCGATGCTTGCCAGCGGCTTTCGTATTGGAAATAACCGGTCATCCAATCACGTTAAAGGCAAGAGACCCTCCCATGAGTGATAATTTCACCGCCTCCGGCCCCCTTTTCATAGTGGACAACAGCGACACCGACTGGAAGGTGCGCAATTACCTCCTCGACTGGTGCGATCTCTCCAATGCGATGGACATAGCCACCGGCTATTTTGAAATCGGCGCTCTTCTGGCCTTCGACGACAAATGGCAGGCCGTTGATCGAATCCGCATTTTGATGGGCGATGAGGTTTCGCTCCGCACCAAGCGCGCCTTTGCCGAAGGATTGCGCAATATCACAAACCGTCTTGATGCCAGCCTCGAATGCGAAAAGGCCCGCGACGATTTCCTCAACGGTGTCCCCGCCATTGTTGAGGCCGTCCGCTCCGGCAAAATCCAATGCCGTGTTTATCGTCGCGACAAGTTTCATGCCAAGGCATACCTCACGCACGGGCGTGCCGCCGTTGTCGGTTCGTTCGGCCTTGTCGGCTCCTCCAATTTCACTTCCCCCGGCATCTCCGACAATGTGGAGTTGAACATCCAAGTCCGCGGCCCCGAAGTCGGCCTGCTTCAAGAGTGGTATGAAAAACACTGGAACGACGCCGGGGACATCACCCCCGACATCCTCCGCACGATCGAACGCCACACCCTGCCCCGCACGCCGTTCGAAGTCTGGTTCAGGGCGCTCCACGAATTTTGCAATGGCCACGAACTCACTCCCGACGAGTGGGACTCCCGGCAATCCACCATCTTCCCCCGCCTCGCCAAATATCAACGCGACGCCTACAAAAACCTCATCCAGATCGCGCACCGTTATGGCGCCGCCTTTCTCTGCGACGGCGTCGGCCTGGGCAAAACCTACGTCGGCCTCATGCTCATCGAACGCTTCGTCATGCACGAGTCCCGGCGCGTGGTTCTCTTCGCGCCCAAGGCCGCTCGCGAAGACGTCTGGGAACCCGCCATTGAAAACCTCCTGCCCGACCTCAACAGCGGCTTCGTCAACTTGGTTGTTTACAACCACACCGACCTCCAACGAAAAGGCAAATGGCCCCGCGACATGAAACGCACCCTGCGCGACGCCGACATCATCCTCATCGACGAAGCCCACCACTTTCGCAACCCCGGCATCAAAGGCGAAGGCGCGCGCGACCCATCCCGCTACCGCCTCCTGCAAGACTATCTCCACCAGGAAGGCGCCCGCGAAAAACAGGTTTTCTTTCTCACCGCCACTCCCATCAACAACTCCGTTCACGATTTTCGCCACATCCTCGAACTCGTCACCAACGGCAACGAACGCCACTTCTCCGAAGCCCGGCGCAACCTCGGCATCCACAGCCTGCGCGGGCACTTCGTCCAGCTTGAGAAAAAACTCTTCGCCGCCCGGGACGGGCAGGACCCCGACTCCCCTCCTGATATTCATCTCATCGAACGCGCCCTCCACACCGACTCCCTCTTCGGCCACCTTGTGGTCCAGCGCAGCCGCTCCTACGTCAAGGAAAGCCAGCGACAACTCGAAAACGGCCAGGTCCTCTTTCCCGAACGCGACACCCCTCGCGTCGTCCCCTACAAACTCAAGGCCACCTACGGACGCCTCCTCGACAGCGTGGAGCGCGCCTTCAACAAAGAAAAACCGCTTTTCGTCCTCGGCATCTACTACCCGCTCTCCTACTGGAAGGGCGTCAAGGAGCACCCCGAATTCGGAAAATTCGACGAAGGCCGCCAAAAACAAGTCGTTTCCCTCATTCGCACCCAATTCCTCAAACGCTTCGAAAGCTCCGCCCGAGCCTTTGAAATGTCCTGCTGGCGCCTCCTCAAAAAACTGCTCGCCTGGATTGAGGCCCACACCGAACCCGGCAACGGCCACAACCAGCGCCGCCTCGAACGCTGGAAACTGAAAAACGCCGGACTCATCGGCTACGTCCACGCCCACCAGCAGGAACTCTGGGGCGACAACGACGCCGAGCCCACCGAGGACTTCCTCACCGACGAGGAAATCGACCTCGTCGAAAAACTCGATCCCGACAGCTACAACATCGACGACATCCTTGACGACACCTACGACGACCTCGACCAGCTCGCCGAATTCCTCGGACTGGTCGGCGAAGTGAAGCCCGAAAAAGACGACAAACTCAAAGCCCTCATCCGCCTCCTTAAAAGCGACAAAACCGTCGCCGGCAAAAAACTCCTCCTCTTCACCGAATTTGCCGACACCGCCCGCTACCTCGAAACCGAACTCAAAAAAGCAGGCATTCCCCGACTCGAACGCATCGACGGCGCCAGCACCCAGCGCCAGCGCAGCAACATCATCCGCCGTTTCTCGCCCTACTACAACGGTGCCGATTCCGCCGCCCTTGCCGCCTCCGGCGAAAACGAAATCACCCTCCTTCTCGCCACCGACGTCCTCTCCGAAGGACTCAACCTCCAGGACGCATCCCGGCTCATCAACTACGACATCCACTGGAATCCCGTCCGCCTCATGCAACGCATCGGCCGCGTTGACCGACGCATGAACCCCGCCATCGAGCAAAAACTCGTCGCCGGCCATCCCGCCCTCAAAAAAGACCGCGGACGCGTCGCCTTCTGGAATTTTCTCCCCCCCGACGAACTCGACGAACTCCTCCGCCTCTACCAGAAAGTCAACCGCAAGGTCGTCACCATCTCCCGCACCCTCGGCATCGAGCACGGCAAACTCCTGAAACCCGACGACGAATACGAGCTCATCAAGGAAATCAACGAACAATTCGACGGCGAACAATCCGAACCCGAAAAACTCCGCCTCGAATACGACCGCCTCGTCAAGGAGCACCCCGGCCTCGCCGCCACACTCGACACCCTCCCGCTCAAACTTTTCTCCGGCAAACAACATCCACCCTCCCCCGGCACCGCCGCAGCCAACACCCCGCGAGCCGTTTTTTTCTGTTTCCGAATCCCCCGCCCCGACCCCGACTTGGTCCCGACGGAAACCGGCGAACTCCGCTGGACCGACAGTGCCGGATTCTCCGTCTGGCTCTACGCCGACGCCACCGGCGAAACCATGACCTCCGATCCCGCCGCCATCGCCGTGCACATCCGCTCCCGGCCCGACACCCCGCGTCACTGCATTTTCTCCCAAACCGACCTTTCCGCGCTTCGCAAAAAAGCCGAAAAAGAAATCATCAAAAACCACCTCCGCACCCTGCAAGCGCCCACCGGCGTCACCCCCATCCTCAAATGCTGGATGGAACTCAACTAACGCCCTCCCGGCCCACACACACACAATTACTCATGCTCTCCGACCTCCGCGCCATCCGCTCTTTCGACGAACTCATACGCTACCTCGGCGAAGAACTCGACTGGCCCGTCGAAGACTACGGTTTCGACGAACTCACCTTCGAATACGAGCCTGCCGAACTCGGCCTCAAGGACGAGGACGCCGCCCGCATCAAAGGCCCCATCTACCAACTCCG
The DNA here is from genome assembly GCA_031282705.1 of Opitutaceae bacterium. Classification (GTDB taxonomy): domain Bacteria; phylum Verrucomicrobiota; class Verrucomicrobiia; order Opitutales; family Opitutaceae; genus Termitidicoccus. The sequence goes on from JAITDF010000355.1 coordinate 11,179, forward strand.
CCCGCTTCCCGGCGGCGGCCAGCCCTGGGGCATCTTCTTTGTCGAGTTCGAGCAGAAAAAACTCCCCGTCGTTGTCCTCCGCCGCATCCTCTCCCACCTCGTCATCAAAAAACGCGCCTCGGCCAATCAGGCCGACGCCAAACGCTGGCACGCCTCCGATCTCCTCTTCATCTCCACTTTTGGCGGTGCCGCCGGCCAGTCCGCCCCGCGCGAGATCGCCTTCGCCCACTTCCACCAAAACGCCGGCGACCTGCCCACCCTCCGCGTCCTCGGCTGGGATGGCGACGACACCCCGCTCAAACTCGATCACGTCGCCGCCACCCTGAAAACCCGCCTCCGCTGGCCCGATGACACCGCGGACGCCGCCGCATGGCGCGAACAATGGTCAACCGCCTTCCGGCATGGTCTCCGTCACTCCATCCGCACCGCCAACGACCTCGCCGAAACGCTCGCCGGGCTCGCCCGTCAAATCCGCGACCGTTGCGCTGCCATGATGCGTGCCGAATCCGAACGCGGCCCCATCACCAAACTCTACAAAGCCTTCCAAACCACCCTCATTCACGACCTCACGCCGGAAACCTTTGCCGACACCTACGCGCAAACCATCACCTACGGCCTGCTCACCGCCGCCATCTCGCGCACCGACATGACCGGCGCCGGCGGCAGCACCGTTGTCCTTGCCGAAAACATCCACGACATGGTGCCCGTCACCAACCCCTTCCTGAAGGAAATGCTTCAGGAATTCCTCCGAATCGGCGGACGCAAAAACGGCATGGATTTCGACGAACTCGGCGTGCAGGACGTGGTGGAACTCCTGCGCAGTGAGAAAACCGACCTGCCCGCCGTCCTGCGCGACTTCGGCAACAAAACCGCCGGCGAAGACCCCGTCATCCACTTCTACGAACACTTCCTCTCCGCCTATAATAAAAAGCTCAAAATCCAGCGCGGCGTCTTTTATACACCCAAACCCGTTGTCTCTTACATCGTCCGCAGTGTCCACGAACTCCTGCAAACCGAATTCGGCCTCGAAGACGGTCTCGCTTCCACGACCACCTGGGGAGAAATGATTATGCAAAACACCATGCAACCCCTTGAATTGCAAAATAATAACATCGGGGGGGGGGGGGGGGACAACTATTTGCAAAAACACCGGGCCACATCCGCCAGTCGGGCGACCGTCACCGGAGACCAAACAGCAGGCCGGTCAGTCCCGGCCATTGCGCCTTCCACCGCTCACCGACGAACCCGGCGAGGCGCGCACCATTTCCCCCGACGAACCCTTTGTCCAAATCCTCGACCCCGCCACCGGCACCGCGACCTTCCTTGTGGAAGTCATCGACATCATCCATCGCACTCTTACGGAAAAGTGGAAAAAACAAAAACTCACCGCCGCCCAACAACACGCTGAGTGGAACACTTACGTTCCCAAACACCTCCTTCCCCGTCTCCACGCCTACGAATTAATGATGGCCCCCTACGCCATTGCCCACATGAAAATCGGCCTCAAGCTCGCCGAAACCGGATACAAATTCGCCACCGACGAACGCGCCCGCATCTACCTCACCAACGCCCTTGAACCCAAAATAAAACAACTCCCAGCAATCGGCTTCGACACCCTCGCCCACGAAGCCGCCGCCGTCAACGAAATCAAATGGTATAAACGCTTCACCGTCATCATCGG
>JAITDF010000404.1 GCA_031282705.1 Opitutaceae bacterium
CAAGTCACCCGCATCCGCGTCGAGACGGGCCGCCGGCGCGACGGCCGCGTCGAAATCACCCGCGGGCTCGCCGCCGGCGCGCGCGTGGTGCAATCCGGCGGCGCGTTCCTCGCCGACGGCGCCGCCGTCACCATCGCCGCCCGGTGACGCCTCCCCCCGCCGCAGCCGCCCCGCGCGCCGCCCTCCGCGCCCACCGTGCCGCGGTTGTTTCGCAAAAATGGGAGATATGGGAGATATGGCCCCTTGGAAAACGCCATGCCTCCCATACCTCCCACTTCTCCCATCCCTCCCATATCTCCCATATCTCCTATATCTCCCATTTCTCCCATCCCTCCCGCCACCACCCTCCCATCCCTCCTCGCTCCTCCCGCCGACGCCTCCCGCCATGAACATCTCCACCTGGGCCATTCGCAACCCCGTGCCCGTCGTCCTTCTCTTCGCCCTCCTCACGCTGCTCGGCGTCCTCGGCTACCGCGCGCTCCCGGTGCAGAACATGCCCGACATGGACCTGCCCCTCATCTACGTCACCACCTCGCTCGAAGGCGCCTCGCCCGCGCAGCTCGAAACCGAGGTCGCCCGCAAAATCGAGGACAAAATCGCCACCCTCAACCGCCTCGCCCACATCCAGACCACCATCACCGACGGCCTCGTCAACATCACCGCCATCTTCGAAATCGACAAAAACCCCGAAGCCGCCCTCAACGAAGTGCGCAACGCCGTCGAAAGCGCCCGCAACGACCTCCCGCCCGACGCCACCCCGCCCGGCGTCACCAAAAGCACCACCCAGCCCGGCATCCTCGCCACCTACGCCATCCGCTCCGACCGCCTCGACGAAACCGAACTCTCCTGGTTCGTTGACCACGACCTCGCCAAAACCCTCCTCGCCGTGCCCGGCGTCGGCGAAATCACCCGCATCGGCGGCCTCGACCGCGAAATCCACATCGACCTCGACCCAGCCGCCCTCGCCGCCCTCGGCCTCACCGCCGCCGACCTCACCGCCACCCTCCGCTCCGTGCAGGCCGACCACCCCGCCGGCCGCGCCGAAATCTCCGCCGGCCGCCAGACCCTGCGCGCCCTCGGCGCCCTCCGCGACCCCGCCGCCCTCGCCGCCCTCCGCATCCCCGTCCCCGGCCGCGCCGCCCCCGTCCGCCTCGACGACATCGCGCGCATCACCGACACCCACGCCGACCGCGCCTCGCTCGCCACCCTCGACGGCCGGCCCGTCATCGCCCTCCAAATCAAACGCGCCAACGGCTTCTCCGACCTCGCCACCCTCGACGCCATCCGCGCCGCCCTCGCCGCCCACTGCGAAAAAACTCCCGGCCTCACGCTCACCGAAGCCGCCAACACCGCCGGCCCCGCCGTCGAAAACCACGACGCCTCCCTCCGCATGCTCTGGGAAGGCGCGCTCATCGCCATCCTCGTCGTCCTCATCTTCCTCAAGGACTGGCGCGCCACCCTCATCGCCGCCACCGCGCTCCCCCTCTCGATCCTCCCCGCCTTCATCGCCATGCGCGCCCTCGGCCTCGGCCTCAACGCCCTCTCCCTCACCGCCCTCTCGCTCGTGACCGGCATCCTCGTGGACGACGCCATCGTCGAAATCGAAAACATCGCCCGCCACGCCCGCCCCGGCCGCGACCCCGTCGAGACCGCCGGCGAAGCCGCGCGCGAAATCGGCCTCGCCGTCCTCGCCACCACCCTCACCCTCGTCGCCGTCTTCCTCCCCACCGCCTTCATGGGCGGCATCTTCGGCCTCGTCTTCCGCGAATTCGGCCTCACTGCCGCCGCCGCCATCCTCGCCTCCCTCCTCGTCGCCCGCCTCCTCACCCCCATGATGGCTGCCAAATGGATGCGCCCCGCCCCCGCCGCCGCCGCCCCCGCCGGTGCCGCCGCCGGAACCAAAGTAGGGCAAGCGTCCCGCTTGCCACTCGCCGCCGCCGCCGCCGCTACCGCCGCCGCCACCACCACCGCCGCCGGTGCCGCCGCCGCCGCCCCCGAAAAAGACGCCCCCCTCATGCGCGCCTACCTCGCCCTCGTGCGAAAAACCCTCGCCCGCCGCAAGACCACCCTCGCCCTCCTCGCCGCCTTCCTCGCCGCCTCGCTCGCCCTCGCCCTCCTCCCCGGCGCCGCCCTCTTTGACCAGCAGGACAACTCCCAGACCACCGTCCTCCTCACCCACCCCCCCGGCACCCCCCTCGCCCAAACCGAAAAAACCGCCGCCGAAGCCGCCGCCCTCATCCGCCGCATCCCCGACGGGAAAACCATCTTCGCCGCCATCGGCGCCGCCACCACCGGCGAAGACTACGACACCACCAGCGTGGCCGACCGCGCCACCGCCACCCTCACCGTCACCCTCCCCCCCCTCGCCGCCCGCAAACGCCGGCAGCCCGAAATCGAAAACGACATCCGCGCCGCCCTCGCCGCCCTCCCCGGCGTGCGCGTCGAAGTCGGCGCCGGCGCCGACGGCACCCGCCTCGACCTCACCCTCGCCGGCGACGACCCCCGCCTCCTCGAAACCACCGCCGCCCGCCTCGAAACCCAGCTCCGCGCCCTCCCCGGCCTCGGCGCCATCATCTCCAGCGCCGCCCTCGAAACCCGCGAAATCCAGCTCATCCCCGACCCCGCGCAAACCGCCGCCCTCGGCCTCACCACCGAGGCCCTCGCCGCCGCCGCCCGCGCCGCCACCCACGGCGACTACGCCGCCCGCCTCCCCCGCCTAAACCTCCCCGAACGCCAGCTCCCCATCCGCGTGACCCTCCCACCCGCCACCCGCGAAAACCTCGACGCCCTCGCGCTCCTCCCCATCCCCGCCCCCGCCGCCCCCGGCGCCACCCTCGCGCTCGGCGACCTCGCCCGCCTCGAAGCCGGCGCCAGCCCCGCCGCCATCACCCGCCTCGACCGCGCCCGCAACATCACCCTCTCCATCGAACTCAACGGCCGCAACCTCGGCGAAACGGCCGCCGAAGCCCTCCGCCTCCCCGTCCTCCAAAACCTCCCCGAAGGCATCACCCTCGTCCCCCAAGGCGAACTGGAGGACATGGCGGAGCTGTTCACCCGCTTCGGCCAGGCCATGTTCATCGGGCTTTTTTGCATCTACGCCGTCCTCGTCCTCCTCTTCCGCGACTTCCTGCAACCCCTCGCCATCCTCGCGGCCATCCCCCTGGCCCTCGGCGGCGCGCTCCTCCCCCTCGTCCTCGCCGGCGGCAGCTTCTCCATGTCCACCATCATCGGCTTCCTCATGCTGACGGGCATTGTCACGAAAAACTCCATCCTCCTCGTCGAATACATCATCATGGCCCGCGGCAAAGGCATGCCCCGCCCCGCCGCCATCGCCGACGCCTGCCGCAAACGCGCACGCCCCATCCTCATGACCACCCTGGCCATGACTGGCGGCATGGCCCCCGTCCTCCTCGGCCTCGCCGGCGGCGACCCCGGCTTCCGCCAGCCGATGGCGCTCGTCGTCGTCGGCGGCCTCACCACCTCCACCCTCCTCAGCCTCGTGGTCATCCCCGTCGTTTACACCCTCCTCGACGACGCCGCGCGCCTCCTCACCCCCGCCCCCCGGCGCGCCCCCCTGGGACCCGCGCCCCCTCCCCCGCGCCGCGCCGCCCTTCTTCCGGCCGCCTCCCCCGCGCCGCCTCTCCGCATCGACACGCAACACCCGCCGGACGCACCACACAAACAACACCGTCACCCCCCCCACCGACAAAACCATGCTCGCCCACCCCCCCGCCGTGAGCGCCTGCGCGGACGCGGCCACGGCACCCGCCACCGCGTCACCGCCGCCGCCGCCACCAGCGCC
>JAITDF010000507.1 GCA_031282705.1 Opitutaceae bacterium
ACCGCAGACTTCCAAGTCTGCTCCGAAGCTCATGCCTGATTGCGGGTTCGCGGCCAGGCGTGAGTTTTAAGCAGGTTTGGAAACCTGCGGTACGACGGAACCGCGTAACATCAGTTTCGGCATTTGGAATTTTTTTGGGATTTGGGTTTTTGGAATTTGGGATTTTTGTGATTTGTGATTTGGGATTTTCCCCCTTCCCTCCCCGCCCTCTTCACCTTTCACTTTTCATCTTTCACTCTTCACCCTTTCCATTTCCTGATTCCACCCATTCCCGCGTGACCAAACTGCTCATCCATGCGACCGGCTGGCTGGTGGCCCATGCACCGCACGTTTTCCTGCGCCCGCTGGCAAGGCTGCTCGGACGCGTGATCCTGCTCATCCCCAAACGCCGCCACCTGCTCTTTTCCAACCTCCACCACGCCTTTCCCGGACGCCCGCGCGCATGGCACGCGCGCGTCGCCCGCCTGAGTTGCGCGCGGCTCATCGAGACCGGCATGCTTTCGCTCGCCTCGCCGTTCTTTTCCGATGCGCGCATCCGCCGCATGGCCGCGCTCTCCCCGGAACTCGAAGCCATCATGCGCGGACGCGCCGCCGCCGGCGCCATCACCTCGGACACTGGCACCGCCGCCGCCGTCCCCGCGCGCCCGCTCCTCATCGGCACGCTGCACTTCGCCTACTGGGAATGCCTCACCTGGCTCGGCCTGCTCTGCCCCGGAATCGCCGGCACCGGCGTCATATTCCGCCCGCTCAAAAACCCCGTGCTCAACGCCTGGGTGAAACAAACCCGCGAACGCCACGGCGTGCTCCTGCTCTCGCGCAAAAACGGCCTCCAGGACGCCTTCCGCATCATGCGCCGCGGCGGCGCGGTGAGCCTCCTCTTCGACCAGAATGCCGGCCTCAACGGCGCGCTCACCCTCCTGCTCGGCCGCGTCTGCTCCACGAGCGAACTCGCCGGGACGCTCGCGGCGAAGTTCGGCGCGAAGGTGGTAATCTTCTACCCGCGCCGCCTCGGTTTCTGGACCATGCGTTTCGAGGCGGTGGAAATAAAAACCGCCGCCACCGCCGTCGCCACCGCCGCCGCCGCCGCCGTCGCCACCGCCGCCGCCGCCGCTGCCGCCGCTGCTGACGACGGTGATGGTGCCGCCGCCGGTGCTGCTGCTGTTGCCGCCGATGGCGCTGCCGACGCGGCGGAAATCCCAAATCCCAATCCCCAATCCCCAATCCCAAACGCCGCCGCCATCACTGCCAACGCCGGCACCGCCGGCACAACTGCCGCCGCTGGCACCGCCGCCACCGTTGCTGGCGGTGGCAGCACCGCCGCCACCGCCACCGCCGCCAGCGGCGTCACCCTCGCGCTCAACCGCTGGCTGGAAACGCTCCTCGCCAACGACGAGGAGCTTTGCGCCTCCTGGCTCTGGAGCCACGGACGCTGGCGCACGCAGGACGCGCCCCCGCAACGCCTCCGCCTTGAGTCCAAACGCGACTTGCTCGCCGCCGACCTTGCCGCCCGCGGCCTCACCCGCGCGACCATGCCGCGCGGCACCCGTTTCTGGATCACCATGCCCGCCGGCCGCGCCGCCTGCGCCGCCGCCCTCCCGCTGCTCCGCCGCCTGCGCCTCTCCCGCCCCGACGCGGAAATCACGCTGCTCGCCGAAGCCGGGCAAACCGGATTTCTCAAAAAAACCGCCACCACCACCGGCGGCGCCGCCGCCAACAGCACCGCCACCAGCACCACCATCGGTGCCGTCAATAATGCTGCCACCAGCGACGCCAAAAGCGCCGCCAACAATGCCGCCGCCGGCGCTGCCAACGCCGCCGCCGCTGACGCCGGCACCGGTGCCGGCGCCGTCGGTGGCATCGGCATCGGTGCTGGTGCCGGCGCCGATGTTGGTTTTGAAGCCGGCGTCGCCGACAGGATCATCCCCCTGCCGCCGCCCGGCGCGGCACGGCGCCGCCTTGTCCGCCGGCTCCGCGGTGAGTTTCCAGACACGCACATCCTGCTCGCCGACACCCCCGCCGCCGACCGCGAGGCGCGCCTCATCAACGCGCCCCAACGTTTCGGCCTCTGCGCGCCAGGCCGCCGCCGCCCGCACCTCACGCACATCTGGGAACCTCCGTCCGCCGCCGCCGCCACCATCGCCGCCGCCGCCGAAATTTCCGCCAACAACAACACGGTCGCCAACACCGTCGCCGGCCAGGCCGTCGCCGCCCCCTCATTGGCCAGCCTGTGGGAACAATGGTGGCAATCCCTCGGCCTCCCCGAATCCCCGTCCGCCGGCACCGGCATTCGTAACTGACATTACGAGCTGATGGGACGCGGCGGCGGCGGATTGCGTGGCATGGACAACCCGCCCATAAGCGCTAAAATATTTATTGACTCTTACTTTATCAGGCAAAAAAGAGGGGATGGAAGAAAAATGGTTAACCGAAGACTGGGGCATCCTGATCGGGCCGTTGCCGGAGGGCTGGCGAGAGCAGGCCCGTGAGCAGGGGGCGCCCAGGAGGACGCGCAAGATAAAGGACCCCGGGCAATTGCCCAGATACATATTGATGCACGTGGGGCCCGGGCTGTCGCTGTCGCTGGCGCAGGCGGTGGCGAGGGCGGCGCAGTGCGGATTGCCGAAGATATCGGACGTGGCGTTGATGGAGCGGAT
>JAITDF010000585.1 GCA_031282705.1 Opitutaceae bacterium
CTCCCATTTCTCCCATTTCTCCCATTTCTCCCATTTCTCCCATTTCTCCCATCCCCTTCTCCCCTCTTGAGGAAAGAGAAAGAGGAAAGATAAAGAGAAAGAGGAAAGAAAAAGAAACCGCACCCATGCCCAACCCAAACCGCGCCCGCGCCGCCAAAGCCCTCATCAAACGCCTCGCCTGGGCGGACCTCGACCCGGCCCACCTCCGCCGCCTGGTCGAAATGGCGCGCGACGAAGACCTCGCCGGCCTCGGCTTGCGCCGCCGCCCGCGCGCGACCGGCGACCGCTCCACCGCCAGCATCGCCGCCGCCCCCCGCAAAAGCACCGCCGCCCTCGTCGCCCGCGAACCCCTCACCCTCTGCGGCCTGCCGCTCGTCCCCCTCATCCTCGCCGCCTACGACCGGCCCGCCGGTGCCCGCCCCCGTGCGCGGGACGCCGGCGGCCACGCGCCCGCCCGCGTCCACCCCCGCGCGCGGGACGGCGACCACCTGCCCGCCGGCGCGGTGCTCGCCACCCTCGACGGCGACCCGCGCGTGTTGCTCGCCGCCGAGCGCGTGCTGCTGAATTTCCTCCAGCGCCTCTCCGGCATCGCCACGCAGACCCGCCGCCACGCCGCCGCGCTCGGCGATTCCGCCACGCGCCTGCTCGACACGCGCAAGACCACGCCCGGCCACCGCATGCTGGAAAAATACGCCGTGGCCCGCGGCGGCGGCTGGAACCACCGCCTCGGCCTCTTCGACCGCGTGATGCTCAAGGACAACCACCTCGCGCTCCTCGGCTCCACCGAAAACCTCGCCGCCGCCGTCGCCCGCGCCAGGAAAAACGCCCCCGCGCTCCCCGTGGAGGTGGAGGTGGACCGCCTTGACCAGATACCGCCCGTCCTCGCCGCCGGCGCCGACGTCATCCTGCTCGACAACTTCACCCCCGCCCGGCTCCGCGCCGCCGTCGCCCTCATCGCCGGCCGCGCCTTCACCGAGGCGAGCGGCGGCATCACGCTGAAAACCCTGCCGGCGCTGGCCCGCCTCGGCCTCGACTTCATCTCCACCGGCGCGCTCGTCCACCAAAGCACCTGGGCCGACATCGCCCTCGACTGGCGCGCCTGACCCCGCGAAACGCCCTCCCGCGCGCGCCCCCGCCGCGCGCCCGCCGCCACCCTCCACCGTCCACCGCCCGCCGCCGCCTCGCGCGCACCCGCCGCTGCCCGCCTCCGCCGGGGAAAAACCCCCGCGCAAAAAGTTCGTCATCGGCGCGCGCATCGTGAAAATCGCGCGTTTCCCATGCTCCCTCCGCTCAAGTCGCTCCTCGCCCCGCGCCTCCTGCCCTGGCTCTTCCTGCCCGGCGGCGTGCTCTCGCTGCTCATCCAGGCGCAGCCGGACTGGGCGCGCGCCCTCGTCTATCACCGCGACGCCATCATCGCCGGCGAATGGTGGCGCCTGTGGACGGGCAACTTCACCCACTTCGGCTGGTGGCACTTCGCCGCCGACACCGGCCTCTACTTCCTCATCGGCTGGGCGCTCGAATACCGCTACCGCTGGTTCATCACCCTCAGCGGCCTCGTGCTCATGCCCTTCGCCGTCACGCTCACGATCTTCCTTTTCGACCCCGAAATGGCGCGCTACGCCGGCCTCTCCGGCATCAACGTCGGCTTCCTCATCCTCCTCGCCCTCCTCGGCTGGCAGGCCTCATGGCGCGACTGGTTCTGGCCCGCGCTGCTCGGCATCCACGTCCTGGAACTGATCTTGGAAGTCAACCAAGGCCACTACGGCGGCGCCATGATTGCGTTTGACGAACCGGGCATCCGCATCGCCACGCTCGCGCACGTCGGCGGCGGCGCCTTCGGCATCCTCATGTGGATCACCATCAACCTGCTCAAAACCCAGGCGCTCCGCCCCCACGCGACGCAGGCAAACGCGGCGGGGAAAGGGCAGGCATGACTGATGTCACGCGGAAGCACCCGCCCCCCCTGGAGGGACGCCCCGTGCCACCGCGGCACGCCCGCCGCCTCCGCCCGGCGGCCCCCGCCCCCCCTTCACTCGAAAAGCCCCTCGATGCCGGCCCGCGCCGCATCGACGGTCCTGTGCGCGGGCAACTGCGTGCGGAACCACGTGCGCTGCTTCTTCATCAACGCGCACGTATTCCTCGTAATCTCCGCCGCCAGCCCGCCCGGCGGCAGCCGCCCGTCGAGCATGGCCAGCGTCTCCCGATAACCGATGGCGCCCGCCGCGCTCGGATTGCGCTCGATGCCCGCGGCGCGCAGCCGCGCCACCTCCCCCACCAACCCCGCGCGCAACATCCCCTCCACCCGCGCCCCCGCCCGCTCCCGCAACGCGGCGGCATCGCGCTCAAGACACACCACCCGCACCCGCCAGCCGGCAAACGCCCCCGGCCTCCGGGCAAAATCCGCCGCCAGCCCCGCCAGCGTCCGCCCGCTGGCCCGGCAACGCTCAAGCGCGCGCACCACGCGCCGCGGGTTCGCCGTGTCGAGCCCCCCGAGACCGCCCGGATTGAGCGCCCGCAACTCCGCGACCAGCGCCCCCAGCCCCTCCCGCTCGTATCTCCCCAAAACCTCCGCCCGCAACTCCGCCGGCACCGCCACCTCGTCGGCCACCGGCGCGAAAAAAGCCCTCAGGTAAAAACCGCTCCCCCCGGTGACAAGCACGCGCCGCCCCCGCCCCACGATGCCCTCCACCGCCGCCCGCGCCATCGCCACATAACGCGCGACATCCATCCGCTCCGTCACCTCGCACACATCCACGAGATGATGCCGCACCCGCGCAAGCTCCCCCGCGCCCGGCTTGGCGGTGCCGATGTCCATGCCGCGGTAAAATAACAACGAATCGCACGACACGATCTCCGCCCCGTTCGCCTCCGCCCACTGCAACGCCAGCTCCGTCTTCCCCGCCGCCGTCGGGCCGGTGAGCACATGAAGCGTTTTTTCGTTGGGCAAAGTCATCGCGATGCCCAAGCATGATGCGCATGGATTCCCGTTTGTCCACGCCCGCCCTCGCCCTCTGCGCCCTCGCCGCCGCCGCGCTCGCGCCCCCCGCCTGCCGCCCCGCCCCCACCGCACGCAACCCCGCCCCCCATGAAAAAAACCACGACCCCGCCCGCCCCCGCGCCGCCCCCACCGCACGCCGGCTCATCGCCTCGGACGATTTTTCCCGCGGCCTCGACCAATGGATCGTCGAACAAATGCCCGGCGGCACCGTCAACGCCGCCAACGGCGCCCTCGCCATCGCCGACGAAGCCGGCTGCACCGTATGGTTCCGCCAAAAACTCACCGCCCCCCTCACCATCCAATACGAAGCCACCCTCGACCCCGCCGCGCGCGTCTCCGACCTCAACTGCTTCTGGATGGCCAGCGACCCCGCCCGCCCCGCCGACCTCTTCCACCCCGCGCACAAACGCACCGGCGAACTCTCCACCTACGACACCCTCGCCACCTACTACGTCGGCTACGGCGGCAACGCCAACACCACCACCCGCTTCCGCCGCTACGACGGCACCGGCGGCCGCCCCCTCCTCCCCGAACACGACCTCTCCGACCCCGCCTTCCTCCTCAAACCGGCGCACCCCTACGCCATCACCATCACGGTGACGGCCGACGGCCTCACGACCTTCGCCCGCGACGGCGAAACCATCCTCTCCTACCGCGACCCAAACCCGCTCCTCGAAGGCTGGTTCGGCTTCCGCACCGTGAAATCCAGAATCGAAATAAAAAACTTCCGCGTATCCGTCCCCTGAAACCCCGCCCCCCCCTCCGCCGCCCCTCCGCCGCCGTGCTCAAAGCCCGCTTCATCTACAACCCCCGCTCGGGCTCCAACACCCGGAACCCCGGCGTGATCGAACGCACCCGCCGCTTCATCGCGGAAAACGCCGCCCGCCTCGACGCCGCCCTCGTCAGCACCACGCACCCCCGCCACGCCACCACCCTCGCCCGCGACGCCGTCGCCGCCGGCTGCGCCCTCGTCGTCGCCATCGGCGGCGACGGCACGCTCAACGAAGTCGCCGCCGGCCTCCTCCACACCCCCGCCACCCTCGGCCTCATCCCCTGCGGCTCCGGCAACGGCCTCGGCCGCCACCTCGGCATCCCCGGCCCCGGCGAACCCGCCTTCCACACCCTCCTGCACGGCACCCCCCGCCTCATCGACACCGGACTGGTCAACGCCACCCACCCCTTCTTCAACGTCATGGGCCTGGGCTTCGACGCGGAAATCAGCCGCCGCTTCCACGCCCTCGCCCGCCGCGGCCTCCCCGCCTACCTCCGCCTCATCGCCGCCGCCTGGCTGCGCTACCGCCGCCCCGCCCTCGCCATCATCGAACCCCCCGCGGCGCGCATCGCCACCCGCGCCTTCATCCTCGCCATCGCCAACTCCGAACAATACGGCAACAACGGCTGCATCGCCCCCGGCGCGCTCCTCGACGACGGCCTGCTGGACCTCACGCTCATCCGCCGCGCGCACCCCCTCAACGCGCTCCCCCTCGCCCTGCGGCTGCTCACCGGAAAACTCCGCCCCTCGCGCAACATCCGCCGCGTGCGCGCCGCGCACTTTGTCATCGAACGCGCCGCCCCCGGCCTCATCCACACCGACGGCGAACCCCATGAACTCCCCGCCCGCCTCGAAGTCCGCGTCGTCCCCCGGTCGCTGCGCATCCTCGCCCCCCAAGAACGAAAAAAAACACCCCCAGGCATGCCGGACGCCGAAAGACCGGCGCGCTGAAAAGCTGCCAGCGCGGCAGGCGGGCCTGCGATTCAAAGCCCCCCCCGCCCCCGGAATCGTTCCTCTTTCTCGTCCATCGCCCATCGTCCGTCGTCCGTCGTCTTTCGTTCCTCGTTCTCGTTCCTCGTTCTCGTTCTCATTCTCTCTTTTGAGAAAACGCCGCGCAAAGAACACCAGAATGCCCGCAATAATCCCGCCAAGCCGCTTGCCAGCGCGCCGGATTTGGGCTAGAAAGTGCGCTTGACAACCACTTCCTCCTTTTCCTTTCCAACTCTTTTGCCCTTAACTCCCCACCATGCAAACCATCGGCGAACGACTTGAAGAAGCCCGCAAACGCAAAGGCATCACCATCCGCGAAGCCGCGGAAGCCATCAAAATCCGCAGCGAGTATCTCCAGAAATTCGAAAGCAACCAATACGACATCCGCCTGCCCGAAATCTATGTGCGCGGGTTTCTCCGCTCGTATGCCGGCTACCTGAAACTGTCCGCCGACAAAATCATCAGCGACTACAACGCGCTCGGCCCCTCCACCGCCGGCAAGTCGCGCCCGCCGCTGAACCGCGAAAGCTACGGCCACCTGGAGATATCGGTCGCCACCGCCCCGAGGGAAACGCCGCCCGCCGCCGCGCAGACCGTGCAGCAATCCGCCTCCGCGCAAGGCGGGGCCGGCCCGGCGGGGCCCGCCGACGCCGCCGCGCCGCGCAACCCCGTCACCTTTGTCCCGCGCCCGTCCGGCGGGCTGCCCATCGACAAAAAACTTCTCATCAAGGCCGGCGCCATCGCCCTTGGCACGCTCGTCATCATCATCGTGCTGCTCTGGGCGGTTTTCGGCGGCCGCGCCGCGAAGACCGATGCCTCGTCCGCGCAGACCGCCGTGCCGGCCGAGATCTGGCTGCGTCCGCAGGCTGGCGAGCCCGTGCTCACGCTGGTGTCCAAAAACGGCCCCGTCTCCGTGAAAGCCGTCCCGGCGTCCGGCGGCGCCATCCTCTACCAAGGCATCATCCCGTCCGGCGAATCCCGCGCGATCCCGCGCCGCGGCGCGCTGCGCATCGAAGCCGAGCCGTTCCAGAACCTCGACATGGAAATCGGCGGCACGCGTTACTCCATGCCCGAGCCGCGCCGGGCGGACGGCACGCGCGACACCGCGTCCATGCGCAGCGCCGCCGACGTCGCCGCGCCTTGAGCATCCCCGCCCCCTCCGCCCCGCGCCGGC
>JAITDF010000619.1 GCA_031282705.1 Opitutaceae bacterium
GCCGGCGCGCTGACGATGGGCGGCGCGTCCACGCACGGGGACACCCTCATCGAGGCCGGAAGGCTGCGCGTCCGGCAAATCGCGGCGCTCGGCTCCGGCGGGCTCTCCCTGGCGGACGGCGCCGCGCTCGAATTGGACGGCCTCCGGGACTACGCCGAATTGCGCAAAGACATCCGCGCGACCGGCGCCGCCGGCGGGACGCTGGAAATCAAGAACAGCCGCATGATATTGAGCGGAAGCAATGCGCTGTCGGCGACCCTCATCTCTGGAAACTCCCATGTCATCGCCGGTCACGCCAGCGCGCTCGGCGGACGCACCGCCGGCGTGACAATCAGCGATGGGGCCGGCGTGGAAATCGGAACCTCCAATGTATATGCGGACAATGTCATCGTTGATGGCGGCACGATTCTGTTTTCCGACGCGAGTTCCAAGCTGGTCTCGCGGCGCCGCGTGGTTTTCAGCAACAACGCCACGGTCGGGCTCGGCGGCTTCCTGCCCACCGGCGTTTACCGGTTCGTCAGCGCGACGGACGGCATCGTGGGCGTGCTGGGCCGCGATTTCGGCTGCGCGCCGGTCCAGCACGGCGGCAACCTGGCCGTGCGCAAGGAGGGGACGGAACTGGTTTTCTACGTGATCGACAACACGGCGACGCCCGCCAAGGACGCGGCCATGACCTTCGACACCATGCTGGCCTCGACGAGCGCCGTTTACAGCCGCATGAGCGAGGCGTTTCTCCTGCCGCTCTCCGATTACAAACCCGGCGCCCCGGAGAATGGATTCTGGGCCAGGGGGGTCGGCTCCACCGCAAGGTATGACGCCGCCGGGGAGCTTTCCGGATTCGACGAATGGACCTATGGAATCATGACGGGTTATGACAAGGTCATCGGCGGCCGCCTGCTGCTGGGCGGCTGGGTGGGGATGGCAAACAGCCGGATCGACACCACGGCCAACGGGCGCACTGAGGGCGAACAGCAAATGGCCGGTCTATACACATCGCTCAAACTTGGCCGCTTTTATATCAGCGCCGACGTGATGGGCGGCATGTCGCAATCAGACATCCAGCGTGCCGGCCAGAACGAGATGGTTTATGGCAATTACAGGGCCGGCCATATCGCGGCCAGCGCCGAACTCGGGTTTATATTGACGCACTGGGAAGGAGGATTTCTGAAGCCCGCCTGGTCGGTGCACCATATGGATGCGAGCTTCAAGGACCATCAGGAAAGCGGGCTGGGCGCCGTGCGCGTGGCCGATTTCAGCCAGGAGCGCGTGCAATCCTTCCTGCGCATGCAGGCCGCGCAGCGGTTCACACTGCCGTGGGGCTGGGCGTCCGTGGCCGACTTCACGGCGGGCTGGCGCCAGACCGTCAGGGGCCGCGACTGCACCGTCGATATGGCCTTTGTGAGCGATCCCACCGTGGTCATCCCGGTGCAGGCGGGCGGCTATGCCAGCGGCAGCGCCGTGGTCGGCCTCGGCGTCAGAAGCATCGTCACGAAAAAACTCATGCTCTCGCTCGGCTACGACTACGAAACCGCCTTCGGCCGCCGACGCCACTCCTTCAACGGCGCCTTCCGCTACGTCTGGTGAATCCCGCCGCCCTTCGCCTCCCCGCGGGGGCTTCGCTTGCGAAACCCGCTGCCGCCCCGACCATTCTTCCACACAAACCACACCCATCATGAAAACACATATATCCGCCCGGACACCTATGCTCCTCGCCGCCGCGTTCGCCCTCGGAATGGCCGCCGTTTCCGCCCAGCCGCTCCCCGCGCCCCTTCCCCTCGAAATACCAAAGGCCGACCCCGCCATTGTCACCCGGAAGGACGGCCGGCTCGAAAAACTCACCCTCGGCCAAAAATCCATCCTGCCCCCGGTGCGGCTGCCCGACGCGCTGGGCGGGGACTATGCCGTCGCGTTCTGGATCAAATTCGCGGAAACCCCCGCATTGAAGGAGGCCGGTTTCAGCGACCGCTCGCCAGTAACCATCATCGATCTTTATTCCGATGATAAAAAACAACGGACGACCCTGCGGGTGGAAAAAGGAAACTTTGCCGCGGTTTCCCAGAATGACGGGAAAAACAAGGTGTTTTACGGACTCCCGATTGAAGCCACGCCTGGAAAATGGTATTTCGCGACCTATTGCAGCCATGAGGGACGGGGAGTTTTCTATTTGAATGGAGACATTATATTGCGGGCGCCGGCCTCCACCCCGAAACAGACTGGAGTGCAGAATATCGCATTTGGAAATTTTGACAAAAAACGCCCGCTGGCAGGAATGATTTTTCAACCGAGTATTTATAAACTCAAGCTCTCCGACGAACAAATCCGGGGTCTCCATGCGCAACACCCGCCGCCGGGCGCCGCCCTCGCGACAGCGGTGCCGCCATCACCGCCGTCCGCCGCCGCCGCGCCCAACCTCATCTCCGCGCCGCCCCTGAATTGGCGCGTCCCCCAATACGAACCGCAAACCCCCATGCTCCCCGGCTTCACCGCCCCCGACCCCACCGCCGCCGCCACCAACGCCACTCCCGCCGCCCCCGCCGGCGGCGCCGCCGACACCCTCCACGGCCGCCTCGTCCCCCTCATCCGCATCACCCCTGAAAATGCCGCCGGCGATGAAACACAACGCGCCTTCCGCGCCGCCGCCTGGCGCAACGAGCGTCTCCACGCCCAATTCACCCTCTGGTCCCATTCCGCCGTCCCGCAAATCCGTCTCGCCGCCACCGCCCTCCGCACCGCCGCCGGCGACGAAATCCCCGCCGCCGCCCTCAACCCCCGCTTCGTCCGCTACGTCTGGGCCGCCGTCGCCAACCGCCACGGCACCATCCCCGGCCACGCCGTCGCCGACATCCTCGACACCGCCCCCGGGCTCGACCTCCCCGCCGGCGGCTTCCGCCCCGTCTGGCTCACCGTCACCGTCCCCGCCGGCGCCACCCCCGGCCTCTATCGCGGCACGCTCACCGCCACCGGCCAGGGCCGCCGCGCCGTCGCTTTCCCCCTCGAAATCGAAGTCCTCCCCGCCGCGCTCCCCGACCCGGAAAACCGGGCCTTTTTCCTCGACCTCGGGCAGCACCCCTGGGCCTCCGCCC
>JAITDF010000621.1 GCA_031282705.1 Opitutaceae bacterium
CGCTCCGCCGCTCCGCCGCGCCCCCGTGCCGCCGTCCCCTGTGCCGCCGTCCATCGTCCATCGCCCGCGCGGGCACACCATTTCCCCGCCCAAACCCCCTTTTCCCCCGCCACGGGACAGCACTCCCCCAAGCCGGGACGCCACTCCCCCGCCACGGGACACTTCTCCCCCGAGCCGGGGAACTCACTCCCCCGCGACGGGACAGCACTCCCCCAAGCCGGGACACTTCTCCCCCGTCGCGGGACACCACTCCCCCAAGCCGGGACAGCACTCCCCCGACGCGGGACACTTCTCCCCCAAGCCGGGGGAAAGCTCCCCCGCCCGCCTCCGTCCCGCCCCCTTCCCTCTCCGCCTTTTTAAACTCAACCCACTGCCCCGCGCTTAGTTAACTGATGTTACGCGGCGGCCAGCTTTGGTAGGGCGGCCTCGCCGAGACCGCCGCGAGCACCACGAGGCAAACGCCGGCGGTCTCGGCGAGACCGCCCTGCCAAAATCTGCCGACTGCGTAACATCAGTTACATAAACTTAAACTCCACACTTGGCACGGCCTTCGTTTGCACGCGGCGCCGCCGGCGGGTGGCACACCGGATGCGCCCGCGGCGGGCCCGCGGCGGGCTTCACAAAGGCGGCAGCGGGGTGCGGTCAAATTCGAGCGTGCCCCAGGTGGCGGGCTTGAGTTCGGCGGAGCCGGGGCGGTCAACGACGGCGGCCTCGCTTTCGCCGGCCCAGTGGATGGCGCGGGCGCGGACTTGGCCGGAGGCGTCGGTGAAGGCCGCCGAGGCGTCGAAGCCGACCACGGGGTTTCTGACCAGGTTGATGCCGAGCGAGGCGAGCGGGACGGAGACTTCAAGCGTGTAGCCGCGTTCCGTGATGTGGTAGGCGAAGGCCAGCCCCGGCACCGGGGCGATGTCGTCGAAGTGGCGTTGCTGCGCGGGGGAGGCGATGTCCTGCGGGTTCAGGCGGGCGGGCTTGGGGGTGTAGCGTGCCAGGTCTTTCCGCACCGGCCAGAAGCCCATTTGGTAGTTTTCGGGGGCGGCGCCGTCGGCGGCGCCGGTGATGCGGGCGAGGATGACGCGCACGTCGCCATCCTCCGGCGCGGCACGCCCGGGGTTGCGCCAGTCGCGGCCGATGGTGAAGTCAACATAAGAGCCGGTCGCGTAGGGCGCGTAGGGCAGTTCCTGGCCTCCGTTGCGCAGGCCGTGCGGGTCGTCCACGGTGTAGGCGAGGTAGAGGTTGTCCTTGTCAAAGGTGACTTGGAGCGCGCCGGCTTTTTCTTCATCGCGCAGCAAGGGCAGGGCCGGGATGCCGGACCATTCGGGGGCGGAGAGGCGCCCGTCCACGGTGATCACGCGGGTGTTTTTGCGGGCGTTTTTATCGAAGTCGAAGATGCCGCGCGCGCGGTGGACGGGGCGTTTGCCGGGGGGCGGGCCATCGGGGTCCCAGGGCTTGGCGGCGGCGGCCATCGCGGGCGTGAGCGTGAGGGCGCCGGCGTCGAGCGGGGTGAGTTTCGGGATGCGGACTTCGTGGACGGAGACGCCGTGGTCGCCGGCGAGGAGGTAGGTTTTGCCGTCAATCTTATACACGTGGGCGCCGATGAGCTCGACGTGCATGCCGTTGGCGTCGAAGATGGGTTTGCCGGCGCCGGATTGGAAATTGTCGTTGTAAAGCGCGCCGAGGTAGAGGCCGTCGTCCGTCCATGCCCAGACCTGGCTGAGGGTGTCGGCGAGGTAGATGACGCCGTCAACCGGTCCCGCGACGCCCCAGCCGGGATAATACATCTGGCCGGGCCGGGCCGGGCCGGAGGCGCGGCCGCCGAGTTTGAGCCATGCGGGCGCGCCGGTTTTCAGGTCGAATTTCATGGGCGACATGCGCCAGTTGCGGCTGGCCCACCAGCCGTCGCCGTCGATGCCGGTGAGCCTCGGGCGGTTTTTGATCCGGGCGTCGGCTTTTATATAAAGCGAGCCGCCGGCGATTTTCATGCCGTCGAGGAGGGCGATGCCGGCGGGGTTTTTATAGCCGTCGCCGCCGTTCCATGCGGGGGCGCGGGGGGTGACGACTTTCACCAGGCCGCCCCAGTCATAGACCGGGACGCCGTCGGGCAGGATTTCGCGCGGCGGCAGGCGGTAGAGGCTCCACGATTCATAAGTCACGGGCGGCGGGGCGCCGGGCGCGGGGCGGGGCTGGTTTTCCTCGCCCATGAGGAGGATGCCCAGGTCGGGCTGGAGTTGAGGACGGAAGAAGCGCGGGAAGGGGCGAAGCGCCGGCGGGTTTTCCAGGAGGTTCACTTCATCGAAGGCCATGCGCCCGTCGCTGTTGCGGTCGGACCAGGCAAACCAGGTGTTCGGGCCTTGGAGGACGGTTTCAAAACGTCCGTCGGGGAGTTTTTTGACGCGGCCGGGCGAGACAAAGGCGGCGAGGCGGGCGGACTTGGTTTCGTTGTCGAAGAGCCAGACGGAGAAATGGCCGCCGGAGAGGTAGTGCCGGCCGTTGCCGGCCTTGAGCAAACCGGCTTCCATGCCGAGGTAGGGGAAGCGCGGGAACAGGCTGGCGGTCACGGACGCGCCGGTTTGCGCGGCGCCGAGGTAAACGTCCTCCTGCGTCATTTGCCCGCGGGTGATGTTGAGGTGCCAGGAGGGCGACCAGGTTTTGCCGGCCCAGTCCATTTTATAGGCGGTGAGGCCGGGGTATTGCGCGTAGTTGCGGTGGGTGGCGAGCATCTCGGTGCGGTCGGGCGTGAGCAGGCCCATGCCCGAGGACCAGGTCATGTTATAAAATTCCTTGAGCGGCTTGGCGGCGCCGGCGCCGGTGGTGGTGGTGGTGGCGGCGGCGGAGCCGGTTTCCGGCCAGATGGAGACGACTTGGAAATCGGTCTGGCCGGAGGCGACCCAGACTTTGCCGTCGGGGGCGACGCAGAGGCCGCGCGGGTCGAGCATGCCGGCGGCGTTGTAGAAGCCGTCGCGCGGGCGGCCGCCGGGGATGCCGATTTGGCGGAGGGGTTTGCCTTCGGGGGTGAAGACCTTCACCTGCTGCGAGGCGCCGCGCTCGGCGATGTAGAAATTGCCCCGCGCGTCAATCGCCAGGCCCTGCGGGTCGTCGAGCCCGGTGACGAGGGGCGGGCCGTCGGCGGCGCCGTCGGCGGTGATGCGCAGGAGGGCGTTTGCGCTGATGAGGAAGACCTGGCCGTTGTGCGCGGCGACGCCGCGGGGCGAGGGGTGCGCGACGGTGTGGAGGGTGCCGCCGGTGGCGGCGTCCACCACGAACAGCGTGTCGTCGAGGGTGAGCGGCGCGTAGAGGCGGCCGGCGGCGAGGGCGAGGCCGTGCATGTCGGCATGCCAGCGGCCCGCGCCCGGGCCGGGCCAGGGGGTGGTGTGCTCGCCGGCGGGGAGCTCGGCGAGGATTTTTCCGCGCGGGGGCTTGGCGAGGTCGTATTTGCCGATGAAAACCTTGCGGTCAACGCCCGGGGCGCTGGTGATTTTGAAGAAGGCGAGGTAGAGGTTTTGCTCGTCCATGACGCAGGCGAGCCGGCGGTCCCACCCGAAAAAGCCGGTGAACCGGCGCACGATTTTGCCTTCGAGGTCCATGAGCTGGATGCCGGTGGTCTTTGTGCTTTCGACGCAGTAGAAAATCGCGAGGACGTTTTTGCTGTTGGCGCAAATATCCTGCGGCGGGCCGAGGTTGCCGCCCCATGCGCCGCGGTCATCCTCGGTGTAGTAGGGGGGATCGCCGCTGAGCCCGACTTTCATGACGTAGTCGATTTTGGGCGGCCCGGGAAACCAGGCGCCGCGGATGCGATAATCGCCGGGGGCGGCGGGGAGGCCGAGCTGCGTCGTGCCGTCCCATTGGATGGTTTGCGGGCCGGCCTCGACGGGCTGCGCGTGGAGCAGGCCGCGAATCATCATCCCCTGCGTGTCGTAAACCGCGAGGCTGAGGAGGCCCTTGCCGGGGGCTTCCACGGAGAGCGGGGGAGGGGCGAGGGCGGCGGCCGGCGCGCAACCCGCGGGGAGCGCGGGGAGCAGGGAAAGCGCCGCAAAACACAGGGAGGACATCCGTGCGCGGGGAAGGGAGGGGATTGAGGACATAGGAGGGACGGAGTGCATGTGAGAGGGCATATGAGGGACGGGTGGCATGGGAGGGACGGAGTGCTTGGGTGTCGGGTGTCGGTAAACGAGGGGGGGAGCGTGAGCGGGACGCCGCGACGGGAAACTTCCGTCACGACGCGGGAGACTGACGCGCATCGGCGCGAACAGTCGATGCCGTTTTGGGTGGACATTATCTATACACAATTAAAGCGATTGCCCCCCCGTGAAATTTCGCGCAAATTCCCGCTTCGTTTCCCGCCGCTGCCGCCGGTATTATATAATTGATGTTACGCGGTTCCGTCGTACCGCAGGTTTCCAAACCTGCTTAAAACTCACGCCTGGCCGCGAACCCGCAATCAGGCATGAGCTTCAGAGCAGACTTGGAAGTCTGCGGTACGTCA
>JAITDF010000632.1 GCA_031282705.1 Opitutaceae bacterium
CCGGCGGGGCCGGGGGCGGCGGGGGGGGGACGCGGGGGGGGCGCGGGGGCGGCGTGTGGCGCTCGACGGGGGAGGCTTGCTCAAACTCGTCGTTTCCGCCTTGGGGGGCGGTGCCGCCGCCGCCGGCGTTTTCACGGGGGCCGACAAACTGGAAGGTCTCCGCGACGATTTTGACGCGGCTGCGCTTCTGGCCGGTCGTCTTGTCATCCCATTGGTCGAAGCGGAGGCGTCCGTCGATGAGGATGGGGCGGCCTTTGGTGAAAAACTTGGAGATGTTTTCCCCGGTTTTCCCCCATGCCTCGATGTCGAAGAAGTTCACCTCTTCGCGGAGTTGCTGGGATTCGTCCCTGAACTGCCGGCTGACGGCGACGCCGAACTGGCAGATGGACGTGCCGCGCGGCGTGACGCGGAGTTCGGGGTCGCGGGTGAGGTTGCCGTAGATGATGACTTTGGTGAAACCGGCCATGATGTTTTGAGGATTGGTGACGCGCGCGGCGGCGCGTGCGGGTGGTTGTGGTTGCGGGTGGAGCGGGAGGGTGAAATGAGC
Source organism: Opitutaceae bacterium (assembly GCA_031282705.1). Lineage (GTDB taxonomy): Bacteria > Verrucomicrobiota > Verrucomicrobiia > Opitutales > Opitutaceae > Termitidicoccus. The sequence continues at coordinate 548 of JAITDF010000632.1, forward strand.
GAGGCGGAACGGGAGCGGCGGACGCGGGCGGCGGCGGGCGGTGCGCGGCGCGTTCCAGCGCGGCGCGTTCAGAGGGTCTCGATGAAGGTGCGGTAAACGGTGTGGTTGAGGCGGAGGCGTTCCTTGAGTTGCGCGGGGGCCTCGGCGGGCGAGGCGAAGCTGATCTGCACGTAGGTGGCGCCGGTGAGTTTTTTGTCGGTGACGCGCGCGAAGTCGCGTTTGCCGAGGTTTTCGACGGCGGTGATGTCGCCCTGGACGGTGGCGATTTCCTTTTTCACGTCCTCGACGAGCTGGTCGATGGAGTCTTCCTTGCCGGCGTTGTTGAGGATGAAGGTGGCGCGGTAGTTGCGTTTGGCGGGATTCATGTGGTGGTGGTGGATGATGTGGTGGTGCTGCTGCTGTCGCTGCTGTTGGTGTTGCTGCTGTTGTTGTTGTTTCTGCGGTTGAGTGTGTTCATGGCGCGGGCGGCTCCGTGTTCGAGGAGGAGGCGCAGGCCGTGGAGATAATGGGTGAGTGCGCGGGCGATGGTGATTTGCTGGTCGGTGGTGAATTTCCCGAGGACAAAGTCCTTGAGGTCCATGTGCGCGGGGTGCCTCGGGCCAGTGCCGAGGCGGTAGCGGATGAAGCCGTCGCCGAGGTGGCGGAGGACGCTGGCGATGCCGTTGTGGCCGCCGGCGCCGCCGGTGAGCGAGACTTTCACGAGGCCGAGGTCGATGTTGAGGTCGTCGTAAATGACGATGACCGACGCGACGGGGAGCTTGTGAAAGGAGGCGAGCGCCTGGAGGGCGCGGCCGCTGTCGTTCATGTAGGTGAGCGGCTTGGCGAGCAGAACGGGGTTCGGCCCGGGCGCGCTTTCCCAGCGGGCGGTCTCGGACTGGAAGGCGGTCTGCATTTTCCACGCGAGGCCGTGCTCCCGGGCAAGCGCGTCCACGACGGCGCAGCCAAGGTTGTGGCGGGTGTCGCGGTATTCGCGTCCGGGGTTGCCGAGACCGGCAACAAGCGTGATGGACATGACTCAAAGAACATCGTCCCGGCCCGCCGCGGCCGGGCGGAGGGCCGGGGCGGGAAGGGTGTTTACTTCTTGGCGGGCGCTTTGGCGGGCGCGGCGGCTTTTGCAGGGGCGGCGGCTTTCGCGCCGGCGGCGCCGGCGGCGGGCGCGGCGGCCGGGGCGGCGCCGGCGGCGGGCGTGGCACCGGCGGCGGCCGGGGCGGCTCCGGCGGCGGGGGCCGCGCCGGCGGCGGGCGTGGCGACGACTTCCTCGGCCTCGGGCTCGATGCACGAGAAGACGGGGAGGTTCGGGTCGTCGCGGAACTCGACCCCGGCGATGGGCTTGAGCGAGGAGACGTGGATGGTGTCGCCGTTGTGCATCCCGGAGACGTCAACCTCGATGAACGCGGGGAGGTCTTTCGGGAGGCAGCGGATGCGGAGGAAGGGGTTGGGCATTTCGAGCATGCCGCCCTGGTTTTTCACGCCGAAGGCTTCGCCGGTGGAGACGACGCGCACGCGGACTTCCATCTTTTCATCGGCCTTCACTTCCTGAAGGTCCACGTGCAGGTAGCGGTCGGTGATGGGGTCGCGCTGGATTTCCCTGAGGAAGGAGAGGGCGGTTCCGCCGTTGTCCTTGCGGTGCAGTTCGACGAGCGAGGCGGAGCCGGCGATGGCCTTGACGAGGCGGGCGAACTCGGGCGCATCGACGGCGAGCGCCTCGGGCTTGGTGTGTTTTCCGTAAAGGATGACGGGCACCTGGCTGGCCTTGCGCAGGCGGCGCGAGGCGCTGCGGCCGGTGTCGGCGCGCGGAACGACGTTGAGTTTGAATTGTTGTTTCATGGTTTTTCGGTCCCCCTGTCGCCCCGGTGAATCGAGGGCAGGCGTAGAGGAAAAGTGGGCGACGTTACGCCCCCGGCGCGCGAAAGCAATCAAAAGTTTTTTTCGCGGGGAAGGCGGGGGGGCAACAGGAAGTGATGCCCCCCACCCTCTTCCTTCTTTCCTCTTTATCTTTATCTTTATCTCTGATGTTACGCGGCGGCCAGTTTTGGCAGGGCGGTCTCGCCGAGACCGCCGCGAGCACCACGAGGCAAACGACGGCGG
>JAITDF010000651.1 GCA_031282705.1 Opitutaceae bacterium
CCGCCGTCGTCGGGGGCGTCGGGATTTTCCGGCGCGGGTGGGCGCGGGGGGCGCGGGGTGGCGGGGCGGGGGGCGGGGGAGGGCGTGTCGGCGCGCGGGGGGCGGGTGGAGGTGATGCGGCTGGCGGACTGGCCGGGGCCGAAGACGATGGCGGCGTGGAAGCCGCCGCCGGGTTGGGGGAGGAGGGCGGTGATTTCGGCGTTGCGGTTTTCCTGGAGGATGACGGGGGTGCCGCCGGTGCGGGCGACGGTGTAGAGGTTGCCTTTGGGGGCGGAGCCGATGACGAGGGTGCCGTTGTCGAGGAGGGCGAGGCGGCGCGCGTTGCGGTCGCGGATGGCGGCGAGCTGGCGGATGCCGCGCGCGGCGAGGGCGGCTTCGGGGGTGGCGGGGGTGGCGGCGTCAGCGGGGGCGTCAGCAGGGGCGGCGGGGGCGGCGCCGCTGGCGGCGGTGGTGATGGTGTCGGTGGTGGCGGTGGTGGCGGTGGCATTGGCGGCGGTGGCGGCGGCAGCGGCGGCGTCGGCAATGGCGGCGGGGGCGGAGGCGTCGGCGCGGGCGGCAGCAGCGGCGGTGTTTTTTGGGAGTTGGGATTTGGGAGTGGGGTTTTTCGCCGCGCCAGCGGCGTCAGTGGCGGTGCCGCTGGCCGCAAAGGTGGCGAGGTCGATTTCGTAAACGCGGCCGGGGTTTCCGGTGGCGACGAGCGCGGCGAGGCCGGTCAACGGGCCGCTGGGGCCGGCGGGGGGCGTGGCGGTGGCGGTGGTGTTTTTTGGGATTTGGGATTTGGGATTTGGGATTTTCGCCACGTCAGCGGCGATGGCGGGGACGAGGAGGAGGTCGAGCAGCGAATCAGCCGGGAGCGTGGCGAGCGCGACGAGGGTGCCGTCGGGCGCGAGGAGGGCGAGGCGTCCGTTGGGCGAGGTGGCGGCGAGGACGGAGCCGTCGGGGAGGCGGCGGAGCGCGAAGATTTGCGGGGAGCCGGGGAGCGTGGCGAAGAGGGTCGCGGTTTTGAGCCGGGGTTTGGGCGCGGGCGCGGCGGCGGGGTCGGCGGGCGCGGCGGCGGAGGGAGTGGAGGAGGAGGCCGGCGCGGATGCGGAGTCTGAGTCGGCGGCGGCGGTGTCGGGCGCGGCGGCGGAGGAGGAGTCGGGCGCGGGGTCGAGGTCGAGGGTGAGTTCAAAGATTTTTCCGTCCGGGCCGGTGCCGGCGAGCCATTTGGCGGGGTCGGGTGTGGGTTCGAGGCACCAGAGGATGTCGGCAAAGGCGGGGCCTTCGAGGTCGGTGAGCACGGGGCCGGCGACGAGGCGTCCGTCGGAGCGCGCGGCGAGGCCTTTCAGGTCGCGGCTGTCGGTGTCGCGGTGGAAATCGACGGGGAGGGGGCGCGAAAACGTCTGGGCGGAGGCGTGCGCGGCGGGCAGGATTGCGGTGAAGAGCAGGGCGGCGAGGCGGAAGGTGGAGCGGGAGGTCCGGGAAGGGCGCATGGCGTGGAATGGGGGAGGAATCCGGCGGGGTTGTCCAGACTCGTGTGATGTTTGTTGGTGCAGGATAGTAACTGATGGGACGCGGAAGCGTCCGTTTTCTTCTTATAGAACTGATGTTACGCGGTTCCGTCGTACCGCAGGTTTCCAAACCTGCTTAAAACTCACGCCTGGCCGCGAACCCGCAATTAGGCATGAGCTTCGGAGCAGACTTGGAAGTCTGCGGTACGTCAGAGCCGCGTAACATCAGAGATAAAGATAAAGAAGAAAGAGAAAGACTCCGGCGGTGGCATCACTTCCTGTTGCCCCCCCCTCCTCCTCCCCCCTCACCCCCGAAACCGGGCGGGGCCGCACGGCCCGAAAAACCGCCCGGAAATGTCACCCCTTGCCGCCCGCGTGCGTCATGCCACACTCATCCGTCCACGAAACAACACAACCCGACCATGAACACAGCCAGCCCTGCCGCACCCGTGCCATTCGCCCCCCTCACCCTGCGTGAGCGGGCGTTTTATTTTTGGAGCGCCGCCTTTGTCATCGGCAACCTCGCCCTGCCGCAACTCAGCCACCTCGCCCCCCTCGGCGGCAAGACGCTCCTGCCGGTCTATTTTTTCACGCTCATCGCCGCCGTCCGCTGCGGCTGGCGGGCCGGCGTGCTCGTCGCGCTCGCCTCGCCCCTGCTCAACCACGCCCTCTTCGGCATGCCGCCCGCCGCCATGCTGCCGGTCATCCTGGCCAAATCCCTCCTCATCGCCGCGCTCGCGCCGCTCATCACCCGCCGCCTCGGCGTCACCCTCGCCGCCCTCGCGCTCGCCGTCGCCGCCTATCAACTCGCCGGCGGCCTCTTTGAATGGGCGTGGACGCGCAGCCCCGCCGCCGCCCTCCAGGACATCGCCATCGGCTGGCCCGGCATGCTGCTCCAAGTCATCGGCGGCCTCGCCGTGCTTCGCCTCCTCGCGAAACAACTCCCGCCCCCGCCCCCGCACTCGTAAACAACGGGGAGCAGGCCATGACAGACGCCGACGGCCGGAAAAAAACCTTCGCAGACATCCTCGCCCGCCTGCGCGCCCTCGAAATGCCGGAGGAGTTTGACATGATCGTCGCCATCGCCAACGGCGGCCTCCTCCCCGCCGCGCTCCTCCACGAACGCCTCGGCCTCGAAGTCAACCTCCTCCGCATCAACTGGCGCGCCCCCGACAACACCCCCCGCGGCCCCGCCCCGCGCCTCCTCCGCGAACCCGGTTTCGCCTTCGCCGGCAAACGCCTCCTCCTGGCCGACGACCGCATCAAAACCGGCGCCACCATCGCCTTCGCGAAACAAACCCTCGCCGCCGCCGCCCTCATCCGCACCTTCGCCATCAACGGCGCCGCCGACTACGCCCTCTACGACGAAGACTGCTTCCCCATGCCCTGGCGGCTTCGCCGCGGCCCAGGCGACGGCTTCGCCGAGGTCCAGGTTGAAAGTCCGGGTTGAAAGGTTAAGTTTAATCCGAAAAACCGCCGGCTCATGCATCACCTTCACCTTAAATAAACCACCATCCCGGCCCCGCGCCCCCCATCCCTCACTCCCGCCTTCACCTTCACCTTAAACTTAAACTCGCACTCAAATGAACACCCGTCGTGATTTCCTCAAAAAAGGCTTCGCCGTCGGCGCCGCCTTTTCGCTCGCCGACCTCGGAGGCCTCTTCTCCACCGCCGCCCGCGCCGATGAACCCGCCGCGAAACCCGGCGCGCCCAAACTCGTCGCCATCCGCGACGGCGACCGCGCCGGCATGGTCGCCCGCGCCATCGACGAACTCGGCGGCATGTCCGCCTTCGTGCGCCCCGGCCAGACCGTCGTCATCAAACCCAACATCGGCTGGGACGTCGTCCCCGAACGCTCCGCCAACACCCACCCCGACATCGTCCGCCGCCTCATCGAACTCTGCCTCGCCGCCGGCGCCTCCAGCGTGTCCGTCTTCGACCACACCTGCGACAACTGGGAGCGCGCCTACGACCACAGCGGCATCGCCCAGGCCGTGAAGGACGCCGGCGGGAAAATGGTCCCCGGCCACGACGAATCCTACTACCGCGAAGTCGCCATCCCCGGCGGCGAAAAACTCAAGACCGCGCGCGTCCACTCCCTCATCCTCGACAGCGACGTGTTCATCAACGCCCCCGTCCTCAAGCACCACGGCGGCGCGACCATGACCGCCTGCATGAAAAACCTCATGGGCGCCGTCTGGGACCGCGGCTACTTCCACCGCAACAACCTCCACCAGTGCATCACCGACTTCGTGCGCTTCAAAAAACCCGCGCTCAACGTCCTCGACGCCTACGCCCCGATGATGCGCAACGGCCCCCGCGGCAAAAGCGCCGCCGACCTCATCCACACCAAAACCCTCCTCGCCTCGGCCGACATCGTCGCCATCGACGCCGCCGCCTCGAAAATCCTCGGCCACGCCGAAACCGGCATCGAGCACGTCCGCCTCGGCGGCGCCGCCGGCCTCGGCGTCGCCGAACTGAGCAAAGTCAACATCCAGCGCATCAAACTCGCCGCGTAACGTTTGAAAAATCTCAAATCCAGAAATCCCAAATCCCAAAAAAATTCCAAAACTCAAAATCCCAAATCCCAAAATCCCTCCACGAGGCGAAGCCGAGTGGCTCGACAATCCCCAAAAACGCACCGGCGCCGCCGCTGCCCTTTTTGAAATTTGGATATTCCGGGATTTGAGATTTTTTTGGAATTTGGGATTTCGGGATTTGAGATTTCGCCCCCCGGCCCCGCCGCCTCATTCCTCCTCCATGCGCCCCCGCAACCTCCCGAAACTGCTCCGCATCGTCGCCGCCGTGGCCTGCCTCGCCCTGGCGCTGGCCGCCTTTCTTGATTACCGGGACGCCCTCCCCGTCGCGCCCAAGCACGT
>JAITDF010000696.1 GCA_031282705.1 Opitutaceae bacterium
AAAACCTGAACTTTCAACTTAAACCGGCACGGGGGCCGCCTTTGGCGGCGCGTGCGCGGGCGGGCGCAGGTGGGGCGGGGCTACGGGGTGGTTTTCGCGCGGCGCGGCGGGGGCCGCCGCGTGAAAGGCAACCGCGACGGGCGCGGACGCGGCCAGCGCCGCGGCCAGGTGGACGCCTTGGGCAAAGAGGGTGACGGCGCACGCATGATCGCCGTCCGGCGCGCCGTGCGCGGGCGCGCCGGGAGCATCCGGCGCGCCGTGCGCATCGGGCGCGGACGTGCCATGCGTGGTCGCGGGCGCGCCGTGCGCCGGGCCGCGGGCGCCGTGCGCATGGGCGGGGCATTCCGCCGCCGGCGAGTGCAGCCAGGCGTGGAAGCGCGGCGAACTGCCCGCGAGCGAAAGCAGCAGCACCAGCGCGGCAAGCAGCGCCGCGCCCGAGGCCGGGAGGAGGCCGGGCCGGTGTTTTGCGGCGGGTGGTGCGGCGTGTCGTTGCATAAGCTGCGTCAGGCGTTGCGCGGCAGGTGTCGAAGGAGCCTGCCGCACGCGGGCGGACGGCGGCAAGAAGAATGAGAAGGGCGAACCATCAGTTTAATAATGGCTTTGTCCGCACCGGAACGCTTCAGCTCTTGCAATGGAAAAAATGTGTTCCGAGGAAGAGGAAAGGCAAAGAGGAGGGAGAAAAGATTCCGGCGGGCGGCGGGCGGCGCGCGGCGGAAATTTCCGCCTGACTTCGGACCGCGCGGGCGGCACTCTTTCCGCCATGCCAAAACAGAACACTCCGCCCGACACCTCGGGGCTGCCGGCGTTTGACCGCGCGGTGGGCGGCATTTTCGCGGGGGACAACATCGTCTGGCACGTGGACTCCATCGGGCAATACCAGTCGTTCGTCACGCCGTTCGCGGCGGCGGCGGCGCGCGACGGGCGGCGGCTCGTCTATTTCCGCTTCGCGCGGCACGGGCGGCTGCTGCCGGAGGGGTTCCCGTGCGAAACCGTCGTCCTGCGGCCGGAGGAGGGGTTCGAGGTGTTCATCAACCGGATACGGGACAAAATCGGCGCGGCGGGGCTCGCGGCCTATTACGTGTTCGACTGCCTGAGCGACCTGGCCACGGACTGGTATTCCGACGCGATGCTGGGCAATTTTTTCATGCTCACCTGCCCGTATCTGTTCGAGCTGGAGACGATCACCTATTTCGGGCTGCTGCGCGGGCGGCATTCGCGCGACGCGACCGAGCCGGTCATCGCGACCACGCAGTTGTTTCTCGACGTGTTCGGCAACGGCGGGCGCCTCTACATGCGGCCGCTCAAGACGCAGTTCCGCCGCCCGCCCGGCCTGCGCCTGCTGCACGCCTGGGGCGCGGGCGGGGCGGGCGGCGCGTTTGACATCGTGCGCGGCAGCGCGGAGATCACGCGCGCCATCGCGCACGCCGGGCCGGACTGGGCGGCGGACGCGGAGGCGCACGGCGCGGAATTGTGGCGGCGCGCCGAGGAGGCCGCGACCCGCGCCGGCGACGGGGAGCGGCCGGAAATCTGGACGCAGTTTGTGCGCATGATGATTTCGCGCGACGAGGCCATCATGCCGCTCGTGCAGTCGTGCTTTTCGCTCAAAACCCTGCTGGCCGTCCGGCGGCGCCTCGTCGGCACGGGGCTCATCGGCGGCAAGACCGTCGGCATGTTGCTGGCGCGCGCCATCGTCGCGCGGGACTGCCCGGCGGCGGCGGCGAAGCTGGAGGAGCACGATTCGTTTTACGTGGGGGCGGACGTGTTCTACACGTTTCTCGTGCGCAACGGGCTGTGGCCGCTGCGCGAGCGGCAGCGCGCGCCGGGGACATTTCTCGACGGCGTGGACGAGGCGCAGGCGCGGGTGCGCGCGGGCGGGTTTCCCGACTACATCGTCCGGCAGTTCGCCAACGTGCTCGACCACTTCGGGCAGTATCCCATCATCGTGCGCTCGTCGTCGCTGCTGGAGGACAACTACGGGCGCGCGTTCGCCGGGAAATACGAGAGCGTTTTCTGCGCCAACCAGGGCACGCGCGAGGAGCGGCTGGAGGCGTTTCTCGACGCGGTGCGCACGGTCTATGCGAGCGCGATGGGCCGCGAGGCGCTGAGCTACCGGGCGCGCCACGGGCTGCTCGGGCGCGACGAGCAGATGGCGCTGCTGGTGATGCGCGTGACCGGCTCGATGCAGGGCGGCTGTTTTTATCCGCACCTGGCGGGCGTGGGCTTTTCCTACAACCCCTTCGCGTGGCACCCGGCCATCGACCCGGCGGCGGGCGTGGCGCGGCTCGTTTACGGGCTGGGCACGCGCGCGGTGGAGCGCGTGGACGACGACTACACGCGCGTGGTCGCGCTCAACGCCCCGCTGCGCCGGCCCGAGTCGGGCGCGGACGACATTTTCCGCCACTCGCAGCGCCGCGTCGATGTGATCGACCTCGCCGCCAACCGCCCCGCCTCGCGCGAATTCCGCACGCTGCTCGACGACGCGCGCGAGGCCGGCATACCGGTCGAGCTGTTCACGACGCGCGACGACGCGGTTTACGAACGCACGGGGCGCGAGGCGCGCTTCCTCACCTTCGAGCCGCTGCTTTCGGACGCGTCGCCGGAGGGCCTGGTCGCGGACTTGCGCGCGGTGTTGCAGGCGCTGGAAAAAGCCTACGCGCGCCCGGTGGACATCGAGTTTGCGGTGAACTTCGAGCGCGTTCCGGCCGCGCGCGGCGGGCTGCGGCACTGGCTGCACCTGCTCCAGTGCCGCCCCCTGCAAGTGCAGGGCACGCACAATCCCGACGTGCCCGCGGCGCGCCCCGCGCCGGCGGATGTTTTTCTGCGCGCAAAAGGCGCGGTGGTCGGGCACAGCCGCGTGCATGCGGTTGACTGGATCGCGCACGTGCGCCCGGAAATCTACTCCACGCTCAACGAGCGGAACCGCCACGCGGTCGCGCGCGCCATCGGCGGCATCAACCGCGCCCTCGCCGCGCGCGAAGGCACGGCCATGCTCACCGGCCCCGGACGCTGGGGCACGACGACGCCGGGGCTCGGCGTGCCGGTGCGTTTTTCCGAAATCAACCACTTCGCCGTGCTCTGCGAACTGGCGGTCATGAGCGAGCACCTCACGCCGGACATCTCGCTGGGCACGCATTTTTTCGGCGAGCTGGTGGAGATGAACATGCTCTACTTCGCGCTTTTCCCCGGCCGCGAGGGCAACGCAATCGACCTCGCCGCCCTGGCGGGCGGCGGCGCGCGGCCGCCGGGCGGCGCGGTGGCGGCGCTGCCGGCAGGCGGCGGGGAAGCGGCACCGGCGGCGGACGGCGGGGTGCCGGCATCGGCGGGCGGCGGGGAGCCAGCGCGGACAACGGGCGGCAGGACGCCAGTGGCGGGCGGCGGGATGGCGGCGCGCGATTGTTTCGACGAACTCGCGGGCGAAGCGGCGGCAAACCTCGCCGCGCCGGTGCGCGACGCGCTGCGGGTTTTCCGCGCGTCGGATTTCGCCGCGCCGGCAGGGCAGGAGGACGCGCCCGGCACCGGCATTTCCGGAACGGGCGTTTCCGGCGCGAATGCTTCCGGCGCGGATGTTTCCAGCGCAGGCCCGCTCTGGCTGCTGGCCGACGCACGCCGGCAGGAACTGGTGATCAGCCGGCGGAAGTTCGTGTGAGGCGGAGGCGGGAATGCTTTCACTGTTGAAACTCGCTTGCTCCACACCGCCAGTGCCGGGGCGCTTTCGTCAAACTATGAGCCCTGCCAGGACTTGAAGCAGCGTGTGCGGGTAATACCATTTACGAATAGAATGACGGAATTCTATTCGCAAATGGTATAATTACGCTACGTTATGGATGCTTGATAAAGTATAAGCAGTCATTGCAATCCACAGCTTTTACAGCTTTAAAACCTCCATACGATACCCCGTTTTTCATCTTTGCGCCATTTATTTGACCCTCTTTGTCAATATCCTCAAAAAACTTTCCAAGCTCTCCGTCGGAACACGCAGGCGCAAATGCCCCATGAAAAGCATAGGCTTCTGTTATGACTAATATACCCATGTCATTGTCATCGGGTTCATTATCTGAAAACCCCCACGAGTTGGGAGGAGGCCCGTCATTGATGCTATCGTATTGGTAAGGTGTTAACCACGCTGCAAGCAAAGGTATGCTGCCAGGCCCCGCTCCAAAATCGGTGTGGTTTGTTGCTCCGTTTACAGATACGTCCATGCTCCACATGACTTCGCCAGCGGTATTAACATACGATGACCAAGTTATGGATACCCCATAATTCATTGAAGTGCTTTCTGACCAGCCTTGCGATCCGTTAATGGATAAAAAGCTGCTGCCAGCCTGAAATCCAAAATCGCCATTTGTTCCACGGGTGAGAGTGTAATTCTGACTCATTGAGCCGGATGTTCCGGGTCCTGTTGGCAGGCCGGTAGATGAATTGAACCCGTTGAACATTGCCGAGCCTGGAATAGTGTTGTTGAGGAAATGATAAAGTATCGGGTTTGTTGACCAGTTTGGAAACCTATTGGTTATTTCCGTTCCCAACTCATTTGCCAATGGAACAGTAATTTCGGGTTGAATTGTTATTGTCTGGGCCTCTGAAATAGAAGAAACAATAATGAAGGCGGCGGCAAAAAGTGCGGTTGAGTGTTTTTCCATGTAGTAAAAAGTGTTTGGGTTAGTTGATTTGAGAAATGATGTAGGTGTAGTCGCCGAGCCTGCTTTCTGGAAATTCACTCCATAACGTGGAGCTTCCCGATCCAATTTCAGTTGGTGCAAATATCCTGGTATGTTCGATACTGTAACGGTTGTTTTCAGGATAGTGACGCACGACCATGATTTGCTTGTCCGCACCCCAACCCGAATTGCCCTTTTTGATTATCCCGCTGATCTCAGAAGCTTCGGGGCTGTTTTTCGCTATATTGGCAAGCTGCAACACGACATCCACAGACGCATTGCGCATAGATGCGCCTTGTTTTGTATAGGGTTCAATCTCAATCACTGAGTCACCAGCTTCGTTTTTTGTGACAACGGCCATGCTCGCCTCCAGCATCAGCCTTTCCTTGACCATCATCGTGTAAAACCGGCCGATTGCGTCATACTGTTTTTCAGACAAATCGGGGTAGTTTTCTTTCAAATACGTCATCAGAAAATCCACATCAGCCAGCGGCGATACCGGCGCGTGCATTTCCACCCCTATGATGTTTGATAGGTGGACAGCCGGTTTGTTTACGGCTGTTACCGTGGGAGTCTGTTCTGATTCATGCAGAACCTGCTCCGTTTTGCGTTCTGTGCCCTTGGCGACCTCCTTGCTTGCAGGCATCTTTGTTTTGTTGGAAATGCCTGTCACCATAATGACGGCCAATGTCATCACAGCGGTGGCAATCCCAATGGTTATTTTTCTTTGTTTTGAGATCATGCTTTTCCAGAAAAACGAGAATAAGTCTTAATGTCAACAGCATGGATCGTTTTTCCAAAGATTTTGTTAATCCATTACACAACTATCGGTTAAAGAGATTAGTGGACGAGAAAACCTGATGTGTATGCCGGCCCGAATCGGGCGTGAACGGGCGTTTGCCTGCGAGCGGTTCGACGGACATGGACACATTGCAGGCACCTTTGCGTTCATATTCGTAACTGATGTTACGCAGTCGGCAGATTTTGGTAGGGCGGTTCTCGCCGAGACCGCAGGGCAAACGCATCTTAATTTCTGAGTATATTGAG
>JAITDF010000701.1 GCA_031282705.1 Opitutaceae bacterium
GCCGCCCCCGGCCCCGCCGGCCGGCGACAACATCGACGAAGACGTGCCGTTCTAAAACCGGCGCCGGCGCCGCTTCAGGAACCGGCATCCCGGCCCCGGCCCCGGACTTCCCGCCCGCCAGCCTCCGGCTCCCGACACCCGGCCTCCGGCTCCCGACAATCCAACCGACCGCGAACAACCTTAAAAACCACACCACATTCCCATGTCACACAGCGAAATCCTCCTCCTCAAACCCGTTGAAAACCTTGGCTCCGAGGGCGACCAAGTCAAAGTCCGCGCCGGCTATGCGCGCAACTATCTCCTCCCGCGCAAATACGCGGCCCCGCTCACCACGGCCAACCGCCGCCAGGTCGAGTCCCTCAAGAAACGCCGCGCCGAACGCGAGGCGCAGGAGATCCAATGCGCGCGGGAACTCGCCGGAAAACTTGAAAAAACCCGCATCGTCTTCGCGGTGAAGACCGGCGAGGGCGGCAAGATGTTCGGCGCCATCACCGCGACCGACCTCCACGCCAAGATTGCCGAGGCCGGCATCGACCTCGACAAACGCAAGATTCACCTCCACACGCCGGTCAAGACCCTCGGCAAACACGAGGTCAAGATACGCCTGCATCCCGAAGTGGCCGTCGAGCTGACCTTTGAGGTTGTGTCGGAAAACCCGATCGAAACCGCCGAGGCGCCCGAGCCCGAGGTCAAAAAGACCGAGAAGAAAGCGACCCGCCGCAGAGTGACCTCCGAGAAAGTGGAGAAAAAAGAAAAGCCCGCCGGGTGAGCCGCGCCGCGCCCGCCCGCGCAACGACCGGCAGGCGGCGCAATGCCATCCATGCGGCGGACATCCCGCGGGCTGGCGGACCGGCGCTTCGCCCGAAATCAAACCTGCTCCGGGCCGGAGACCCGCAAAAAACCCGCAGCCAAGCGTGAACTTCAAGGCAGAATCGCTTCCGGGCGGAACGCCCGCCCGCCAGTCCGCGGGACATCCGCCCGCCGGCGGCGGGTCGCACACCCACCGCCGCCCGCCGTCCGCCCCCCGCCCCCCGGCGCCCGCTGTCCCCGGCGTGAATAAGCCGGGGATATGTTTTCGCAACGACGCCTTGCCTTCGCGCCGCAACGCTTTTCTCTCAACCGTTTCATTGCATGGCTGACGACGACGGCAACCCCTCACGCACATCCCGGCGCTTCCGTTCCGACGGGGCCTCCGGCGGCGATTCCGCGCCCGCGCTCTCCGGCCGCTCCCTGCCGCACAGCATCGAGGCCGAGGAATACCTGCTCTCCTGCTGCCTCATCGACGGCAACGACACCGTCGCGCGCTGCCTGGAAGGCAAGATCGCGCCCGCCGCCTTTTATGCCCAGGCCAACCGCGTCGTCTTTGAAAAGCTCGTCGAGCTTTACAACAAGGGCGCGGCCATCGACCTCGCCGTCCTGGCCGAGGAACTGAAAACCTCGCGCCAGCTCGACGAAATCGGCGGCTACGCCTACCTCACGCAAATCAGCGGGCGCATCCCGACCACCGCCCAGGCCCCCTATTTCATCGGAAAAATCCGCGAGTTTTTCCTCCTGCGCGAACTCATCAAGGTCGCCGCGGGCACGGTCGAGAAATGCTACGACTACAGCGGCGGGCTGGAGGAGTTCATCGACACGGTCGAGCAGGAACTCTTCGCCGTCACGCAGGACCGCATCTCCGACGCGGCCAAGCCGATGAAAGGCCCGGTCAACGAGGCCATGGGCGTCATCACCAAGATGCTCGCCAAAAAAGGCGAGCTCACCGGCGTAAGCTCCGGCTACAAGGACCTCGACAGCCTGACCTACGGCTTCCAGCGCCAGGAAATGATCGTCCTCGCCGCGCGCCCCTCGATGGGCAAAACCTCCCTCGCCCTCAACTTCGCCGAGGCCGCCGCCATGCCAAAGACCGGCCACGGCGTCACCACGCTGATCTTCTCCCTCGAAATGAGCGCCGCCCAGCTCGCCCTGCGCATGCTCTGCGCGCGCGCCCGCGTGAACATGAAACTGCTCCGCGACGGCATGCTCTCCAAAAACGGCGACGAACAACAGCGCCTTCTCGCCGCCGCGGACGACTTTTCCAAGTCAGCCCTCTTCATCGACGACTCCAGCCACCTCACCATCATGGAACTGCGCGCCAAGACCCGCCGCCTCCACGCGCGCAACCCCCTGGGATTCGTGATCGTCGATTACCTCCAGCTCCTCAGCCCCACCGACCCCAAAATACCGCGCGAGCAGCAGGTCGCCGAAATGTCGCGCGGATTAAAGGCCCTCGCGAAGGAACTTGACGTGCCCGTGCTTGTATTAAGTCAACTCAGCCGTGCCGCAGAAAAAGAAAACCGCACTCCCAAACTCTCCGACCTCCGGGAATCCGGCTCCATCGAGCAGGACGCCGACGTGGTGCTCATGCTCGCGCGCCCCAAGGACGCCGACGAAAAATTCCAAGTCGCCGCCGACTCCGCCGAGTTAATAGTTGCCAAGCAACGAAACGGCCCGGTAGGAGAACTGAAACTCACATTCCTCCGAGACATCACCCGCTTTGAAAACCATACTCAGTGACCGCATGGCCCGCGCCATGTGCTTTTTATTCACCCTCGCTCTCGCCGCCGCCGCCGGCGCGCCCGCCCTTGCCCAGATGGGCGGCTCGCCCGCTCTCGGGACGAGGCCATACCAGCCCTACAAAGTCGGCACCGTGACCGTGCGCTTCGTCGGCACCGCCAACGTCAACGAGCAAATCGTCCGCGCCAACATGCAGGTCAAGCCCGGCGGCGAACTCGACGACACCATGATCGACCGCGACATCCGCTCCCTCTACCGCACGGGACTCTTCGAGTTCATCGAGGTCAAACGCGAGGTCCTGCCCAGCCGCGTCGTCAACCTCGTCATCGAAGTCACCCCAAAATACCGCGTGCAGGACGTCGTCTTCTCCGGCAACACGAAAATCAAGTCCGCCACGCTCGAAAAAGAGACCAAGACCCGCCAGAACCAGGCCCTCGACGAACGCCAGGTGAAGGAGGACGCCGAGAAAATCCGCGAGTTTTACCAGAAAAAAGGCTACAACCGCGTTTACATCAACTACGAGATCGAACGCGACCGCGCCACCGGCTACGGCACCGTGACCTTCAAGATACGCGAGGGCAACAAGGTCAAAATCTCCGAAATCAACTTCACCGGCAACACCAGCGTGAAAGCCAAAAACCTCCGCGGCGCCATGGAAACCAAACGCCGCTGGATGTTCTCCTGGCTGACCGGCTCCGGCCGCTTCAAGGACGAACTCTTCGAGGACGACCTCGGCAAACTCCGCGACTACTACCGCGAGGAAGGCTTCCTCGACGTCGAAATCCCCGCCGACAAAGTCACCTACGACTACCCGTCCGACGACAAACTCGTCCTCAACATCCACGTCAACGAAGGCCGCCAGTATCACATCGGCCGCATCACCTTCACCGGCAACAAACTCTACCCCACGCCCCTGCTCATGCTCATCATCTCCCAGCACTCCGGCATGGTCTTCCGCCCCACCAAGCTCGACGAGGACGTCTCCACCATGGAAGACTTCTACGGCAAGGACGGCTACCTCGACGCCCGCGTGCGCCCCATCCGCAAACCCAACATCGCCACCGGCAACATCGACATCGAATACGAAGTCACCGAAAGCGACCAGTATTACGTCGAATCCATCCAGATCGAAGGCAACACCAAGACCAAAAGCATCGTCATCATCCGCGAACTCACCCTCGGCCCCGGCGAAGTCTTCGACATGGTCAGCATGAAACGCAGCAAAATGCGCCTCGACAACACCCGCTTCTTCGAGGACACCAACCTCACCCCCGAATCCACCAACATCCCCGGCCGCCGCAACCTCAAGCTCACCGTCACCGAAGGCCGCACCGGCAACCTCCAGTTCGGCGCCGGCTTCAGCTCCCTCGAAAAAGCCGTCGTCTTCGCCGAGCTCACCCAGTCCAACTTCGACCTCTTCAACCGCAAATCCTTCTTCCAGGGCGGCGGCCAGAAATTCCGCATCCGCCTCCAGGTCGGCTCCAATTCCAACGAAGCCATCCTCTCCTTCGAGGAACCCTGGTTCCTTCAAAAAGAACTCGCCCTCGGCTTCTCCATCTACCGCACCAGCTCCAACTACGACAACTCCTACTACGACGAAGTCCGCACCGGCGGCCAGGTTTACCTCCGCAAACGCCTCTTCGAACTCTTTGAAGGCACCCTCTCCTACACCTACGAAAACGTCAAATACGAGGACATCGAATCCGCCTACATCGGCAACTTCCTGAACGCCGACGGCACCCTCCGCGACCGCTACAAAACCTCCACCGTCTCCTTCCAGCTCCTCCGCGACACCCGCGACCGCATCATCAACACCACCGACGGCGGCCGCATCGAGCTGAACTACTCCCACACCGGCGGCCCCCTCGGCGGCAGCGAAGACTACTACCGCGTCGAATTCCGTGGCTCCCAGTTCTTCCCCATCTTCCGCGCCCAGGCCCAGACCCTCGCCATCATCGCCCGCGCCGGCGTCATCGAAAGCTACGGAAAAACCCGCGACCTTGCCAAGGCCCTGCCCGACGACGGCGGCGGCTACTACACCATCAACCGCCTCGCCGGCGGCGTCCCCTACAGCGAAAAATACACCCTCGGCGGCCCCTACACCCTCCGCGGCTTCGAAAACCGCGACGTCGGCCCCAAGGACTCCTACGGCAACATCATGGGCGGAAACACCTACGGCATGCTCACCCTCGAATACTCCCTCGACATCGTCAGCCCCGTGCGCTTCGCCCTCTTCTACGACGCCGGCTTCGTCAACGTGCGCTCCTACGACTTCGACCCCTCCTCCTACAACGACAACTTCGGCTTCGGCCTGCGCCTCTTCGTCGCCGGCGCCCCCCTCAGCCTCGACTTCGGCATCCCCCTCACCCGCGACAAATATAACAGCAAGGGCAACCAATTTAACTTTTCTTTTGGCACCCGCTTCTGATTTACTCCCCCTTTCCCACACCGGACAACCACCCTTTCAGCCTCCTGAAAACAACAACCATGAAACACTCCATCAAGTCACTCATCGCAATTGCCGCCCTCGGCGCCACCGCGCTCCTTGCCCCGGCCCAGACGCTCAAAGTCGGCACCCTCGACATAAACAAAGCCCTCGACGGCTACTGGAAAACGCAGGAAGAGCGGGCCGTCATCGAGCAATACCAGCAACGCGCCCGCGAAGGCACCGAGAAAATCCTCAACGAAGGCCGCGAACTCGCCAAGGAATTCGAGGAAGCCAAGGCCCGCTCCGAAAGCGCCATCGCCAGCGAACAGGCCCGCAAGGACGCTACCGTCGCCGCCCAGGCCACGCTCCAGAAACTCCAGCAAAAGGAGCAGGACCGCCAGCAATTCGTCGCCAACGCCAACCAGACCATCCAAAACCAGCTTGAGACCTCCCGCCGGAAACTCCTTGAAAAAATCACCGAGGTCGCCGCGGCGGCGGCCAAAAGAAAAGGCATCACCCTCCTCCTCGAAAAATCCAACGGCGCCGTGATCACGGTGGTTTACTCCGACCCCGGCTTCGAAATCACCGACGATGTCATCACCGAGCTCAACAAAGACCGCCCCGCCAACTTCACAACCGGCACCGCCGCCCCCGCCGCGGCCGCCGCGACCGGCAGCGCCACCGGCCCCTCGATAAACTTCTAACCGCGCCGGCAAACACCCCTCCCCCTCGCCATCCCCCCCGGGCCCCGTGCCCAGGGGGTT
>JAITDF010000702.1 GCA_031282705.1 Opitutaceae bacterium
GCTCGCGCCGGGTGCGCGGCGTGTTTGGCGGGCCGGGCCTTTGGGGGGCCTCCGGCCCGGAAGCAGGGTGGGTTTGGCGCGACGCGACAGTCTGCCAGTCTGCGCTACATCACGCTGCCGCGTAACATCAGTGACAGAAAGAGGAGGAGTCGAAGGGGGGCGTCAGGCGCGGCGGTAATTCATTGGGCTGACGCCCATGTATTGGCGGAAGCGTTTTGAGAAATAGAGCGGGTCCTCGAACCCGAGCCCGTAGGCGATTTCCGCTATGCCGTGCTCCGTCCTGACCAGCAGCTCGCACGCGCGCTGCATCTTCAGGCGGGCGAAGAATTCCAGCGGCCCGCAGTTGATCTGCCGCTTGAACATGGCGCAGAAATGCGGCACGGAAATCCCCGCCTCCCTCGCCAGTTGTTCCAGCGTGAGTTTGCGATGAAGGTTTTCCCGCAGGAACCGCACGCTGCGCACGATGCGTTCCTCCGTGCGACGCAGCCGGGTGCTTGGCGAGCGTTGCAGGGTCCGGCACAGGCCCAGAAAGCGCACGAACGAAGTCGAAAGACCTATCAAATCCGCGTCGGTATAGCCGCCGAGCACGTGATGGTAGCACTCCTCGAATGCCTCGACCATCATATCCACGTCCTGAACCCAGAATCCCGGCCGCGCCTTGGGAAGGCCGAGCGCGCGCACGCAAGCCGCGGCCCGCTCTCCGATGAAATGAAACCAGAAAATGCTCCACGGGTCCCGCGGGCTGGCCGCGTATTGATGCGCCGTGCCGGGCGCCAGAACCACGCCATGACCGCGCCGCATTTGCCATCCGGCCTTGCCCGCCTGCACGGTTCCCCGTCCATCGAGGCAGAAAATCAGGACATGCTGCGGGCAGCCCTTGGGCCGGCTCACATAATGCCCGCCCACCCGGTCGAACCGCCCAGTGTGGGTGACGCGGATGTCGCCGCAAATCGGAAGGCCGCAGGCGTGCCGCACCACCTTGTGGGGCAGAACCACCAGGCGTTCGCCCGGGAAGCCCTCCGCGATGCGACGGGGCAGGGGCGGGGGAAGTTTTTTGCTCATACCATAATATCCTCCATGAAAAACATAAGATTACACATGTCAAACGTCGTTGGTTTGTGTTTCAATATGAAAAAATTTTCCAACCCGCATCCCGACAAACCCGCATCACCCGCCCATCCCTTGGCCGCACTGTCCCCGGCACCAATCAAACAAAGCATCGCCATGCCTGTCCGCGCAGAACTTTTCAGCAAATCAATCAAGACCTATCCCGTCGGCGCGCCCGAGCGCAATCCCATGTTTTTCGAGCGGCGGGTCTATCAAGGCTCGTCCGGAAAAGTCTATCCGGTCCCGTTCATCGACAGGGTCTTCGACGACCCGATCAATGTGTCATATAATGCGGCCCGGCTGGAAAACGAGTTTGTGCGCCTTGAAATGCTGCCGGAGATGGGCGGCCGCATTTTTCTCGGCCAGGACAAGTTGAATCGCGACTACGATTTTTTCTACAGGCAAACCGTGATAAAACCCGCGCTGGTCGGGCTGGCCGGGCCGTGGATATCGGGCGGGGTCGAATTCAACTGGCCCCAGCATCACCGCCCCGGCACGTTCCTGCCGGCGGATGTCTTCATCGAGGAGGAGGCCGGCGGCGCGCGCACGGTGTGGCTGTCCGAACACGATCCGATGTCCCGTCTCAAGGGCATGCACGGCGTGCGGCTTCGCCCCGGCAGTTCGCTGGTCGAGCTGCGCGTGCGGCTGTTCAACCGGACGGCGCTCACGCGGACGTTTCTCTGGTGGGCCAATGTCGCCGCGCGCGTGCACGACCGTTATCAATCGTTCTTCCCGGAGGATGTCACTTACGTCGCCGACCATGCCGTGCGCGCCATGACCTCGTTTCCCGCGGCCTTGAGCCCGTATTATGGCGTGCGCTACCAGGAGCGGCCGGGCGCCAACGATCTGAGCTGGTATAAAAACATTCCCGTGCCGACCAGCTACATGGTGTGCCAGACCGGCTTCGATTTCTTCGGCGGCTACGACCACGTCGCGGACGGCGGCTTTGTGCATATCGCCGACCGGGCCATTTCCCCCGGCAAAAAACAATGGACCTGGGGCGACCACCCCTTCGGCCATGCGTGGGACCGCGAGCTGACCGACGAGGGCGGGCCCTATATGGAATTGATGGCCGGTGTATATACGGACAACCAGCCGGATTTCGCCTGCCTGGCTCCCTACGAGACAAAAGCATTCTCCCAATACTGGTGGCCCTTGCAAAAAACCGGCCCCGTCCAGAATGCGAGCGAGCGCGCCGCGCTCCGCCTTGTCGTCGGCGCCGGCGGGCGCATCGACGCGGCGGCCATCGCGCCGGCCCCGCTCGCGGGGCGCGTTATATTAAAGGAAGGCGGCCGCACGCTCATCGACACCCGCGTCGAGCTGCGCCCGGGGCAGCCGTGGCAGGATTGCGGGCAGGTCATGCGCGGCGGCAACGCATGCGCCCTCGAACTGGCGCTCGACGACGCCGACGGCCGGCGGGTGCTTGATTTCCGGCCCGTCGAACGCGAGGCCATAAAGCGCGCGCGCGAGGTCGCGACCGAGCCGCCGCAGCCGGCCGATATAAAATCGAACGACACGCTGTTTTTCACCGGCGAGCACCTTGAGCGATACCGCCACAGCACGCGCGCCCCCGAGCCCTACTGGGAGGAGGCGCTGCGGCGCGATCCCGGCGACGCCCGCTGCCATGTCGCGCTCGGGCGGAGCCTGCTGCGACGCGGCCTGTTTGCCGGCGCCGCCTCGCATTTTGAACAGGCCGTCGCCCGCCTGACCGCCCTGCACCCGAACCCCGTGACCGGCGAGGCGCATTATCATCTCGGCCTGGCGCTGCGCTTCCTGGGCCGCCGCGAGGAGGCGCGCGCCCGCCTGGGCAAGGCGGCGTGGAATTACGAATGGCGCGCCGCCGCAAACCATGAACTCGCGACGCTCGCATGTGACAATCGGCACTGGGAGCGCGCGCTTGCTTATATAAACGAGAGCCTCGTCACCAATAATGACAACAACAAGGCGCGCGTCCTGAAATCCCTGATCCTGCGCCGCCTCGGGCGCGAGAGGCAGGCGGACGGCGAGCTGCGCGCCCTGCTGGCGGCGGACCCGCTTGACCACTGGGCTGTCTGGGAAGCGGCCCGCGCGGAAAACCATCGCGAAAAATTCCTGAAATCCTCGCGCAACGACGCGCAGACCGTGCTGGACATCATGTTCGACTACGCGGAAGCCGGATTGGTTGACGAGGCGCTGGAGTTGCTGGAGTTTCATGAAAGCCACCCGGTCACGCCGGTGGCGGTGCCGAATCCCATGCAGCGTTCGCAATCAATAAAATATGCCCGCGCCTGGCTGCTGGCGCGGAAAGGCGGCGACGCGGCGGCGGCGCAAGCGCTCGCCCTCGCCCGCGCGCAGGGATTCGATTATTATTTCCCGTCGCGGCTGCACGAGCAAATCGTGCTCGAATGGGCGCTCGCCCGGCCGGGCGCCGACCCGCTCGCGGCGTTCGCGCTGGGCAATTATTATTATGATCTGAAGCGCCATGATGACGCCATCGCCGCCTGGGAATGCTGCGCGGCGGCCTCCGCGAAATGCCCCGTCGCGCATCGCAATCTCGGCATCGCTTACTGGAACAATCGCGGCCAGGGCGAAAAGGCGGAGGCTGCCTATGCAAAGGCGCTGGAACTCGCGCCGGACGATCCGCGGCTCGTTTATGAATACGATCAACTGCAAAAAAAGCTCAACCGGCCGCTTGAGGCCCGCCTCGCCTGGCTCGAGGCACGCCGGGCGCTGGTGCATGAGCGCGACGACACGTCGGTCGAGCTGGCCTCATTGTATAATCTCACGGGAAACCCGGACAAGGCGCTCGCGCTCCTGCTCGGGCGCCGGTTCCACCCGTGGGAAGGCGGCGAGGGCAGGGTCCTGCGCGAATACACCAGGGCGCGCCTCCTGCTTGGCCGCGGCGCGCTGGCCCGCGGCGACCCGGCGGAGGCGTTGCGGCAATTCACCCAGGCGACGGACACCCCGGAGTCACTCGGCGAGGCGTATCATTTGTTGCAGGCAAAAGCCGATGTCAATTACTGGCTCGGTTGCGCGCATCTCGCCCTCGGCCATGACAACGACGCGGCCGGATTATTTGAAATGAGCGCCGGAGAAAAAGGCGATTTCAGCGAGATGGCCGTCACCGAGCACAGCCCGCTCAGCTATTATCGCGGGCTCTCGCTGATAAAACTCGGGCGGGCGGACGAAGCCGCGGCGCTGTTTGGGGAAATGAAAACATTCGCGACGCGGCGGCTGGGCATGCCCGCGAAGATTGATTACTTTGCGACCTCGCTTCCCGACATCCTTGTGTTCGACGAGGATTTGCAGGCGCGGAGAAACGCGGAATGCCATCTTCTGCTCGCGCTCGCATGCAAGGGGCTTGATAAAACCGGCGAGGCGCGGGGGCATCTGGAGCAGGTTTTCTCATTCACCAACGCGGACGCCATGGCCGTTGACCTGAAAAACGAAATGGAGCCAATAAATTCAACCACTGCAAAAATTAAAATCGGACCAAGAAATTAAATCACGGATGAACACGGATGCAAACCGTCGTCTTGGGAGTTCTTGTCTGTGTCCATCCGTGGTTAAATAAAACAGGCCTTGTATTTGGACAGAATTTTCAAAATCAACAAAATTGGAAAACAATTCCACTAATTCCATGAAAACCGCCTCACTCGCAATCATCATCCTTGTCTTCGCCACCACCGTCGGTGCCGGCGCAGGCACCCTTGACCTCTCAGGCCGCTGGCAGGTCCGCCTCGGCGAAAACTACGACGAGGCCGCGCCCGCCGGCGCCGCCGATCTCCCCGGCACGCTCGACGATGCCGGCATCGGCGCCCAGCTCGCGCTCAAGCCGGAACTGGATTTGATTGTCCTCACCAATCTTAAGCGCAAACACGCTTACATCGGCGTCGCATGGTGGACGCGCGAAATTGAAATTCCGCAAGATTGGGCGGGCAAAAACATCACCCTCGAATTGGAGCGCGTCCTCTGGGAATCGCAGGTTTACATTGACGGCAAACCATTCACAACGCACGACAGTTTGTCCGTCCCGCACGTCCACGAGCTCGGCGCGCTCGCGCCCGGAAAACACACGCTCGCGCTGCGCATTGACAACCGCGAAATCCACAAAAGCATCAGCACGCGCAACCACCGCTACAAAATCCCGGAAAACGAATTCCACGCCCACGCCTATACAAACCACACGCAAATCATCTGGAACGGCGTCCTCGGCAAAATCCAACTCCGCGCCGCCGGGCCGGTCTTTATAAAAAGCATAGACATCTTTCCTGCCGCCGGCGCCGGCGGTTCGCTAAAATTAAATATCCATTATCAAAACGCCGGCACCGGCGTTTCCGCCTCCACGTTGGATTTTGCGCTCCGGCGCCACGGGAAAACGGAAATCCTCGCGCAAACCTCGCGCCCCGTCACCCTCGACGCCGGCGCCGGCGGTTTGTCAGTCGAATGGCAACTCCCGCCCGGTTTGAAAATCGAAACCTGGGACGAGTTTTCCCCCGCCTTATACAAAATCGAGGCCTCCCTCGCCGGCGCCGGCGGGCCGCCGGTGCAGGCCACATTCGGCTTCCGCGATTTTTCAGCGCGCGGCGCCAGTTTCATGTTAAACGGGAAACGCATATTCCTGCGCGGCAATTTGGAGTGCATCGTCTTCCCGCTCACCGGCCGGCCGCCGACCGGCATCGCGGCGTGGCGGAAAATGTTTTCCGATTACAAAAAATGGGGCCTGAACCACGTCCGCTTCCACTCGTGGTGCCCGCCGGAGGCCGCGTTCGACGCCGCCGACGAGGCCGGCATTTACGCGCAGGTCGAACTGCCGCACTGGTTTCATGGCACCCGCGACGAAAAGAGTTTCGCGTTCCTCGCGGCCGAGGCGGACCGCATCATGGAAGCCCGCGGCAACCACCCCTCGTTCATGCTGTTCTCGCTCGGAAACGAATTGACCGGCGATTATGAAAAAATGAACGGGCTGGCTTTCCATTTGCGCAAAAAGGACCCGCGCCGCCTATACACAACCAACACCTGCCCGTTTTACACGGAGCAGAAGCGCCTGCCGGCGCCGGCGGACGAATTTTTCGTCACCGCCTACACCGGCTACGCAAAGGAGGACAGGGTTCGCGGGCAGTTCGCATTCGAGGACTTGGCGCCGGCGTTTGACCAAAATTTTTCCGCCGCAAGCGCGCGAGTCCGCATCCCGATGCTCTCGCACGAAGTCGGCCAATACTCCGTCTTCCCCGACCTGCGGGAAATTGACAAATACACGGGCAATCTCGTGCCGCTCAATTTCATCGCCATTCGCGACGACTTGCAAAAAAAGGGCCTCCTCCCGCTCGCCGGCGACTTCACGCGCGCCACCGCGAAGTTCGCCGCGCTTTTATACAAGGAGGAAATCGAGCGCGCCCTCCGCACGCCGGAATTTGACGGCTTCCAACTGCTGTCCGTGCAGGACTTCCCCGGCCAGGGCACCGCGCTCGTCGGCCTTGCAAACGCCTTTTGGGAGCCGAAGGACGGCATCGCGCCGGCGGATTTCCGCCAGGCGTGCGCGCCGCTCGTCCCGCTCGCGCTTTTCCCAAAGGCGGTTTGGGAGCGCGGCGAGGTTTTCCGCGCGAATATAAAAGTCGCCAATTTCCTGAAACCAATCAAAAACGCCCGCGTCGAATGGCGAATCACCGGCGCCGGCGGCGAAACGCTCGCGCGTGGCGAAACCGCCGCCCGCGATTTGCCACTAGGAAACGAATCCGCCCTCGGCGCGGTTGAATTTGCAATCCCCCAAAACGGCGCCGGCGCCGAAAAAATGCAGCTCGCGCTCCGCGTCGCCGGCACCGGCACCGGCGCCGGCACCGGCGACGGCACCGGCGACGGCACCGGCGACGGTGTTGGTATTAACAAATGGAATTTCTGGGTCTATCCGCCGGCGCCGGCGGATGGCAAAGCCGAAACGCAATATGAAAACGTGCTCGTCACCGAAAACATTTCCGAGGCGCTGCGCGCGCTCGGCGCCGGCGGGCGCGTTTTGCTCGCGCCGAAGCCGGACAATATAAAAGGCGTTGAGGGTCGTTTTCTGCCGGTTTTCTGGAGTCCCGTCCATTTTCCAAAACAACCCGGCACGATGGGCGTCCTGTGCGACCCGGCGCACCCCGCGCTGCGCGATTTTCCGACGGATTTTCATTCCGACTGGCAGTGGTGGGAACTCTCCACCCGCTCGAAGGCCGTCGAAATCGCCGGCCTGCCCGTCGCGCCGCTGGTGCGCGTGATTGACAATTTCGCCAAAAACCGCGCCCTCGCAAACATCTTCGAGGCGCGCGTCGGCGCCGGCAGCTTGCTGTTTTGCTCGATTGACATTGCAAGCAACCTCGCCATCCGCCCCGCCGCCCGCCAGCTCCGCCGCAGTTTGCTCCGCTACGCCGCCTCGCCCGCCTTCGCGCCGGCGCCGGCGCTCCGCCCCGGCCAACTCGCTGCGCTCGCCACGGCACCGGCGCCGGAGTCGCCGCTAAAAGACCTCGGCGCCTACCTCGACCTCGGCGCGGAGGACAAAAGTGTTTCCGAAAAAAATGGCATTATATTGCAGGTGCGCGGGGCAAAAAAATATGACTACAGCAGCCTGCTCCCAGCCGGCTCGAAAATTCCCCCCGCGTCCGTGACGGTCGCCTATCACGAAAGCGAACTGGCGGTTGACATCACCCTGCCCGCCGCGGCGGCCGCCGCGCCCAGGCCGCACACCGCCGTCATCGTCTGGTGCGACGACCGCGGCCGCCGCCAGTCCGTCCACATCCAGCGCGGGGACGACGTCTCCACGCGCCGGCAACTCCTTGAGCCGACGCCGCTCCCGTCGCTGAAAAAAGACAAGCCGCCCGCCGAGGTTTCCGTAAGCATCCCGGCCGAATTTTTCTCCGAAAACAACGCCCGCCTGATTATCAAACGCGAGGACCGCGCCACCGCCGCCGCCAGTGAAATTTGCGTCTTCACCGATGACGGCATCAAAACCGGCGCAAAAAAACATTGAGGGAAAATAATGGAATCGTGCACGCCCGCGAAAACCCGCCCTGACCGGCGCCGCATTCGACAATTCGATAAAAGACGCTGTCTTTTCTTATATTAAAAATCGGACGCGACCCGCTCAAAGCAGCAAAGAGCCAAAACATCATGAATACAAACACTACCGGAGAATCCGCCATGCCCGCGCCGAAAGACGGGCTTAATCTTGCCTATGTCTGGTGCATCTCGATTGTCGCCGCGCTCGGCGGCCTGCTGTTCGGCTACGACTGGGTCGTGATCGGCGGGGCCAAGCCGTTTTTCGAGCGGTATTTCCAACTGGACAATCCGGCGCTCTCCGGCTGGGCCAACAGTTGCGCGCTGATCGGTTGCCTCGCCGGCGTGATGGCCGCGGGCGCGCTGGGCGGCAGGTTCGGGCGCAAGCGGCTGCTGATGTCCGCCGCGCTCCTGTTTGCGATCACGTCCCTCGGCAACGCGCTCGCGCCCAATTTCGCGCTCTTTATCATGTGGCGGATGCTCGGCGGCGTGGCCATCGGGCTGGCGTCCAATCTGTCCCCGTTGTATATAGCCGAGGTCGCCCCGGCGCATTTGCGCGGGCGGCTCGTTTCGGTGAACCAATTGACCATCGTCATCGGCATATTGCTCGCGCAGTTTGTGAACTGGTTCCTGGTGCGCGATCTCCCCGCGGGCGCGACAAACGAATGGATAACAAGCTCGTGGTTCGGGCGGCACGGGTGGCGGTGGATGTTCGGCCTCACGGCCGTGCCTTCGCTGCTGTTTGTCGCCGGCATGTTTTTCGTCCCGGAAAGCCCGCGCTGGCTGGTGGCCAGGGGGCGCGTGAAAGAGGCGGCCGGAGTCCTCGGCAAAATCGGCGGCGACGCCTACGCGCGTGCGGCGGTTGCCGGCATAAGCGGGACGATCAAACTGGACCGGGCCAAAGTGGACTTCAGGGAGTTGCTCAACCCGAAGCTGCGCCGCGTGCTCGTGCTCGGCGTCACGCTCGCCGTTTTCCAGCAATGGTGCGGCATCAATGTCATTTTCAACTATGCCGAGGACATCTTCAGCGCGGCGGGGTATGACATTTCGTCGGTGCTGAAAAACATCGCATGGACGGGCTCGGTGAACCTGGTGTTCACCTTTGTCGCGCTCGGCGTGGTGGACCGGCGCGGGCGCCGGCCCCTGATGCTGTCCGGGGCCGCCGGCCTCGCGATCATATACGCCATCATGGGCCTTTGCTATTTCATGGGGGTGCGGGGATGGCCGATGCTGCTGCTCGTGCTCGCCGCGATCGGCTGCTACGCGATGTCGCTCGCGCCGGTGACGTGGGTGGTGATTTCCGAGGTGTTCCCGAACCGCGTTCGCGGAGCCGCCATGGCCGTGGCCGTCGCGGCGCTGTGGAGCGCGTGTTTCGTCCTCACCTATACGTTCCCGCTGCTCAACCGGGCGCTGGGGGCGCACGGCACCTTCTGGCTGTATGCGATCATCTGCCTCGGCGGATTTATATTCATCAAACTCCGCCTGCCGGAAACCAAAGGGAAAACCTTGGAGCAGCTCGAAAAGGAGCTTGTTGACTGAATATGCCGGCGTCCGCCGCAATCATGCGTTTTTAACCGGTCCCTCACTCATTCTCTCACTCATTCATGAAGCCCCAGGGGGCCTGGCCTCCGTGCCGTCCGTGCCGCGGTGAGTTCGGAAAATGGGAGGAATGGGAGATATGGGAGGCATGGGAGGCATGGCACTTTGGAGGACGCCATGTCTCCCCTGGCTCCCCTTTTCGTGAAACCGTGCGCCGCGCACGGCGTCTTCAGGAAAATCCGCCGCGTTTCCGGCCTTGCTCCGCAGCCGGGCGCGCGTCCGCAAAAACACCTGCAACTCTTTTCCTTCACGCACCGTGCCGCCGCCGCTCACCGCGCCTCCGTCTCCGCTCCCGCCGCCCTCGCCGGCCCTCCCGCCCATGCCGCCGTCGCCCGCGACCTTGCCCTTCCCGCAAGCCCGCGCCCCACGCCCGCCCGCGCCGGCCGCGGATGAGGTCTTCGCCGCCCCGCTGGGCGGCGGCCTCGTTTCCATCACCGCGCCGGCGCGGGACGGCGAGCCGGCCGCCGGCTTGCTCGCGCGCCTCGAACGCGCCGCCCTTTCACGCGGGCTGGAGGTCGTGCAGGCAAATGTGTTCTGCGACCCGCGGCACGGCGCCGGCGCGCGCGCCGCCTCGCGCTTCCCCATCTCGTGGCTCGGCCGCCACGACACCCCGGAAGGCGATGTGCGCGGCGGCCGCGTCGCCGCCCTGCCCGCCGGCGCCTTCACCCGCGTGCGCGACGAGGCCGGGCAAATCCACGGCGCCGCGTGGCGGACAGGCGACGCCCGCTACCTCCTGCTCGGCGCGCTCATCCCGCCCGACCCCGCCGCGCCGCCCGCCGCCCAGGCCGCGGCGCTGTGGCGGCATTTGCGGACAAGCCTCGGGCGCGAGGGTTTCACGATGGAAAACTTGGTGCGCACGTGGTTTTTCAACGACCGCATCCTCGACTGGTATGGGGACTTCAACCGGGCGCGAAACGCATTCTTCACCAAGCACAATGTCTTCGGCTCGCTCGTGCCCGCCAGCACCGGCGTCGGCGCCTCCAACGCCGACGGCGCCGCGCTCACGGCCGACGCCCTCGCCGTCGCCCCCGCCGGCGGCGGGCGGCTGGAAATCTCCGCCGTCGCCTCCCCGCTCCAATGCGCGGCCTACGATTACAAAAGCGCCTTCAGCCGCGCCGTCGAATGCCGCGAGGCCGGCGGCGCGCGCCACCTGCTCGTCTCCGGCACCGCGAGCATCGAGCCCGGCGGGCGCACCGCCCATGCCGGCGACCTCGACGCGCAAATCGACCTCTCGCTCCGGGTCGTCGCCGCCATCCTCGAATCGCGCGGGATGGGCTGGGCCGACGTCGCCCGCGCCATCCTCTATTTCCCGCGCATCGCCTGGATGGGGCGCTGGGAGGCGCGCCGTGCCGCGCTGGGCCTGCCGCCGCTCCCCGCGACCTTCGCGCACTGCGACATCTGCCGCGACGACCTGCTTTTTGAAATCGAACTCGACGCCTTTTCGGCTTCGCCGGTTAAAATTGGAAATGGGAAAACACCTTTTTAATCGCGAAAACGCAAAAACGTGAAATTCTGAACAAAACCATCCAGCCCGCTTTGTCCCGTCCTCCTCGTCCCGCCCTCCTCCTCCCGCCCTCATTTTTCCTGCCCTCCATTTTCCCGCCCCCCTTTCCCATGCTTTCACGCTTGAATAAAAAAATTCCCGCCATGCTCCGCCGCTGCCTTTATATATTGTTCGCCATACATTGTTCGTTGCACTCCGGCTGCTCCGACGCCGGGCCGCTGCGCGTGTCGCCCGCCGGCGTCACCGCCGCGCCCGGCGGGGAAGTCACGCTGAAGCTCTCCGGCCCCGTCGGGAAAAGCCCCCCCGCCGTGCATTCGTCCGACACCGCTGTCGCGACCATCGAAGTCACCGCGAAACGCATCCTCGTGCGCGCCGTCTC
>JAITDF010000029.1 GCA_031282705.1 Opitutaceae bacterium
CATCTGTGGTTTCGTCCGCGGTTTCGCCGGCCTCGGCGGCGGCCGCGCTATCGCTCTCGGGCGCCCCGTCGAGCGGTGCGCCGGCGGTTTCGCCGCCGGTTTGGGATTCATCAACCGGCTCGCTGTCCGTGACTGCGTCTGTGTCGCCGGCGGCGTCAAGCGGCGTGTCGTCAGCGGGTGTGTCGCCAACGGGCGCATCGCCGCCGCCGCCGGCGTCAACGGGCGCGTCGGCGGCGGCATCGGGCGCTGTGTCAACGCCCGTGTCGGCGGGCGTGTCCGCGCCGGTGCCGGGTGCGCTGTCGGTGGAAATGTCGCTTTCGTCGGACATGGTTTTATTCTTTTATATTGTTCAATGTGTTCACCACCTGCCGCTCGCCGAGGGGGATTTTTGTCGCGTAGCGGATTTTTCTCAGAAAATGCAGCCGGACGCAGTTGAGCAGCGGCGCGGTCAGCGGCTCGTCGTTCAGCTCCGCCGCCGTCAGCCTCCCGATGCCTGTGTATATTTTTTTGAGCAGCGCGATGTCGCGCGATTCCGCCGTGAAATGGTTGTTGCAAACGCGCCGCGCCATTTCGCGGGCGAGGCCGCGCCGCGTGAAATCGCAGGTGAGCGGACAGGTTTTTATGCACGCGCACTCCGGGTAGGGCTTCAGCTTCCCGGGCCGGCTTTTCCAATACATCGAGCGCTCGCGGATGCCGTCGTCCGTCAGCGAGATGCTGATGTTGTTGTCGGCGCGATAATCGGGCGTGACGACCTCCTCGGGCTCCTCCAGCCTGTCGAAAAACAGCATGGCCTCGCCCGGTTTCAGGCGCGCGAGGCGGCGGGTTTGCACCTCGGTCATGTTGGTGCTGTCGGAGATGATCTCCTTGTCCTCCCGCTCGACGAGGCGGAACGCGAGCTTGATGTTGGTCAGCGCGACGACATCCGTGCCGGCCTTGCGCGGCGACTGGTCGGCGATGACGAGGCCGACGCCGTAGCTGCGGATTTCCGCGAGCATCCGCTTCAACAGGTTTTTTGCAATCGCCGCGGGGTCGGCGGCGCCCTCCTCCCTGCGCGCGCCGGAATCGAGCAGCACATGCGCCTCCTCCAGCAAAATGACATTCCGCAGCCCGCCCCCGCCGGGGAAATTGCGGTTCACGTAGGACAGGATGGACAGCAGCAGCAGCGCGATGAGCAGCGCCTTCTGGTCGCTGTTCTCAACCGCCGCCAGCTCAATCAGCGTCGGCTTCGACAAAATGTCCGAGACGGGGATGCTGTTGTAATTGTCAAACAGGCTGGCGAGCCCCGCCAGGCGCACGAGGCCGGCGCGCCCGATGTTGCGCGCGTCGCCGGTGTAGCCGATCGCGTCGAAGGTTTTTTGGAAGCACTTTATAAAATCCTGCATGTTGAAGACACGGCCCCCGTCCGCGCCGGTGTAGGTGTCGAGCCAGCGGAAGTCGGAATAGCAGTTGTGCACCGTCTCCTCGAAAATCCTGTCAAGCGGCGAGGACATGGTGACGGCGGCGGCGAACGCCGTTTTCAAGACGGACTTGTAGCTTTCCAGCACGACGTTCTCCGGCGGGACGAAGGGATTGTATATAAAGGGCGAGATGAAGTTTTTCCCCGGCGTGAACACCTGCAAGCCGGGGATGCTTTGCACGAGCGCGCGGTATTCGTTTTTCGCCGGCTCGATGACGAGAAACGGGATGCCGTGCGCCTTCCAGAGCCGGTCGAGCAGCGACACCGAAAACGTGGTCTTGCCGGAGCCGGGCGTGCCGACGACGAGCATGTGCTTCGTCAGGTCTTTCAAGAAGAAGCCGATGGTGTCGCCGCGCGAGGAGCTTTTCAGGGCGCCGACGGTGATGTCGCCGCCATTTATGATATTGCCGGAAAAGGCGCGGCTGTTTTTTCCGGCGGTGTTGACCGCGAGCCCGGCGTTGAGGCGCGGCCCGCCGACGGGCAGCCGGAAAAATTCCGCCGCCTCGTCCGCCGAAATGACATAAGGCAGGCGTTGAAACGCGGCGAAGGCGGCACCGCGCGCGCCCCAGACTTCGGGATTGCGCCCGAGCCGCGGCAGGCATTCGTGCAGCAGCCACGGCCACGACGGCCATGAATCCAGCCGGGACGCGTCGAACCGCAGCTCCTCCGGCGGTGCCTCCGTGATTTTCACCACCGCGCCCGCGCCGTTGATTTGCGCGGACACGCTGCTGGCCACCGCGTTCACCGCGACGGGCCCGCCGATGACGACGATGTTAAAAAGGAACAGCGGCGAGTTGAGGAGGTTGCTGTAGTATTTGTAGGTTTGCGCGTGCTTCTCCGCGAGGGCGAAGCCGATGCTGCCCATCATCTGGTCATGGACGCCCTTGTTTAATGTTTCCAGCACGGTGGCCATGCGCCCCAGCGCGCCGGCCTCCGCCGGCGTGAAGGCCGCCGGGATCAATTGGAAGGAAACCGCGCAGTGCGGGTGCAAAACCAGCGTGCTGACCAGCCGCTCAAGCCCCCGGCCCGATTCCGCCACCCGCTCGAAGGCGTAGCATTCGTTCAGCATCTGGTTTTGCAGCACGGCGATGTTTTCCTCCTTCGCCAGCGCGCGGGCGGCGGACGGGCGGACTTGTTTCACCGCCGCCAGAAATTCGCCGGGGGAGAGCTTGCGAAACTCGTATTTTTGCAGCTGCAACGCGGCGGCGAAAATATTGCAATGCTCCTCCAGCACCGCCTCCAGCGCGGGCCTGTCCGCCTCAATCGCGCGCAGCACGACAAGCAGCCGGATGGACGCGGAGTAGGTTTGCCCGGCCACGGGTTGCGTTATATACAAAATCTCGGCGGACACGTCGCGCAGGCCGCCGCCGCGTCTGCCCGCCTGGAAAAACGCGGACAGCAGCGACGCGAAATCACGCTTGTATTCAAGCGTGAAATCGCGCGGTGGCGCGCCGCCGCCGGCGTCGCCACCGGCGATGATGGAGACATCCGGGATGCTGGTGATTTCAACCGCCAGCATCCCGGCGGACTCGCCGCTTTCCAAGGGGGATGTGAAAACGGACATCGTTTGCAAAGCAGGCCGGGGCCGCGGGCTCCCGGCGATCGTTTATAATGTCTTCTGGCCGTTCTTGTAGATGCTCATGGCCTCCGCCTTTTGCAGGTTGTCGAGCAACGGGGAGGTGTTGACCGCCGTGTCGAGGACGGCATGGAAGGTCTGCCCCTGGACTTCGAGCTTGTCGCCATACGCGCGAATCAACACCCAGATCACGACGCCCGCAATTCCACATATCAAGGCCACGGGAATGCGTATGTCCTCCGGGGCGGAGGAGCCGGCGATCAAAGCCACCACCAGAAGCCCTATCCCAATAATCGGGGCGGCTGTCTTATATCCCCCTCCTTTACTGATCAGTTTGCCGGCCTTTTTATAAGCGGTTTGATAACGCGTGATGATCGACGGCGCGCCGACGGGGTCGTTCGCAAAGCCGCCGGCCTGGTTTTCGTTGTTTTCGGACATGATGGTGTTTTTATTTTGTTGTTTGAGGTCTGGTTCCAAACCGGGGCCGGGCGGCCCCGGTTAATTTTCAGGCGTTTTTCTGCCGCAGCAGGCTTTTCACCGCCATCGCGGCCCGTTCCGCCGAGTCGTTGTCCGGAGCGTTGAAGAAGAAGCTCTCGCCGCCGCTTCTCAGCACGACCACGTTGCCCTGCACGGTCTGGTCGCCCTGCTCGATTTTGTATTCCTTCGAGTCGGAGGTGACGCCGGTGACGTGCTTGTAGTAAAGCTCGTCCGTCGTCACCTTGGTGGCGTCCGAAACCAGCGAGGAGATTTTTCTGTAATAATGGATGGCGCTTTCCGTGAAGAGGAAGGCGGTGACCTCGACATGCGGCGAGCGCCAGCGCCCGTCGCCGCCGCGCTTGTCCTGCAAGCCGGCGACGGCCGGGTCGGTGAGCACGGCGGGGCCGATCTGGTAATTCCAGAAGAAAATGGGCTCGGCGGAGAGTTGCTCCTCCTCCAGCAGGGTTTTCCTCAATGCCTCGGCCTTGATGTTTTTTATAAACTCGCCGGCCTGCCGGTCGATCTCGTCCTCGGACGGACGCCCGCTGAAAAGCGCGACGGTGATGAGGATGACAATAATCAATACACTGATGCCGAAGACGGGATTGATCGCCAGGCCGATCAAACCGACGAGCCCGCCGATGACGGGCAGTTTCAATGACGGGCTTGGGCGAAAGAATTTCGCGTTTTTATCATGGTCCATGAGGAGGGGATGGTGTTGTGTGGTGATTGCGTCCGGTTGGATTGCGAAGGCGGTGGCACGGACAGCCGCGCGCCTTGTTTGACAGAAGGGTCAAAGGGTTTGGGAAAGATCATTATGGTTCCGGGGTTGTTTCCAATGAAGCAGGGCGAAGAAGCAGACGGACGCGACGGGAGGGACAAGATATAATATACTGGAGATGCCGGCGGCGTCCCGCATCGCAATCCCCCATTTTGCGCTTATAATAAATGCAACGCCGCCCTTGAAACTGCAGAGCATAAAAACCAGCGAAAGCGCCGCGCCGAGGCCGCCCGCGAGCACGCCGGTTTTCATGGCTCCGGACAATCTGTTCCAATGCCGGCCCGCGTCCTGGCTGAACAGCAGCCCGAAAAAGCCGCACATGCCGGCGCCGGCGGCAAGGCCAAGCGCTGTTCGCGCGCGAGCCAGGGTTTCCGGAAACCCCTGCCAGACCCCGTCGCGCTTCGCGAGCCACCACCAGGCAATCGCGGTGGCGACCACCGCGCAGATTTTTGCGGCGAGGCCGGACAGCGCGGCGCGGCGCAGACGGGCGTCCCTTTGTTCGAGATACAGCAGGAGAAAAAAGGCGCAGACCAAGGCGTGGCCGGCGCAGAAATAGCCCTGTAGAAAAACAGGGTGAACAAGCCATTGGGAAACCGCGAGAGGAAGGTGGAGGCTAAACAGGGCAAGGATTGAGTAAAACAACGGCAAAGCGGAGCCGGCAAGGCCGAGGCGGGTGGCGGTTTTCATGGTGTGTGCTATGCTTGATGATGATTTCGGAGCTGCATTTTGGTGATGGAATGCGATGGCCAAAGCACGACCCATTGGGTCGTGTTGCGAACAGGAGAAACACGGCCTAATGGGACGTGTCAACACAGAATGTTAATTTTCAGCAAACCGCCTGGCTGAAGACGGTCGGGGGGAACATCCGGCGCGAGCGTGTCGCCCGCGGCCTGACGCAGGAAAAACTGGCGGAGCTGGCCGAGCTGGCGCCGCGAACCGTCCAAAAGATCGAGGCCGGGCGGATCACGATTCTCATCACGACGCTTCGCCGGCTGCGCCAGGCCATCGGCTGCCCTTACGAGGCGTTGCTGAGGGAGGGGGTTTGCCGTCCCGCCGCCTCGCAGGGGACGGCGGAAAAGGCGGCGGCAAAGGCGGCAAAGGGGAAATAGGAGGGGGGCTTTTATGGGAGAAATGGGAGAAATGGACGGTATGGGAGATATGGGAGGCATGGGAGGCCGGGGCGGGGCGGGCGTTTATCGGAGAGCGCGCGCCGCCTCGCGGCGGGCGTCGGCGTCGGCGGCGAGGACTTCGTCGAGGCTCGCCGGGACGGTCGCGGGGAGGGCTTGCAGGGTCTGCCCGACGACGGACGGGATGGCCGTGAACGGCAGCCGGTTTTCCAGAAACGCGGCGACGGCGACTTCGTTGGCGGCGTTGTAGATGGCGGGGGCCGCGCCGCCGGCGCGCATGGCCTGCCGGGCAAGCGCCAGCATGGGGTAGCGGGCTTCGTCAACGGGGCGGAATTCGAGGGAGAGGAGTTTTTCAAAATCGAGCGCGGGCTCGGGGCCGGGGACGCGGGCGGGGTGGAGGAGCGCGTGCTGGATGGGAAAGGTCATGGAGGGCGGGCAGAGTTGCGCGAGCATGGAGCCGTCGGTGAACTCGACGATGGCGTGCACGATGCTTTGCGGGTGGAGCACGGCGCGGCATTGGGCGGGGCGCAGGCCGAAGAGGATCTGGGCTTCGATGAGTTCGAGGCCTTTGTTCGCGAGCGTGGCGGAATCGACGGTGATTTTCGGCCCCATGGCCCAATTCGGATGGCGGAGCGCGTCGGCGGGCGTGGCGCGGGCGAGCGCGCCGGCGGGCCAGTCGCGAAACGCGCCGCCGCTGGCGGTGAGGGTGACGCGGGCGGCGTCGGCGGCGGGGCGGCCTTCGAGGCATTGGAAAACGGCGTTGTGCTCGCTGTCCACGGGAAGCAGGCGCGCGCCGTGGCGGCGGGCGGCGTCCATCACGAAGGCGCCGGCGAGGACGAGGATTTCCTTGCTGGCGAGGGCGAGGGTCTTGCCGGCCTCGATGGCGGCGAGCGCGGGCCGCAGGCCGGCGGTGCCGGCGACGGCGACGAGGACGATGTCGGCGGCGGCGGCACCGGGGCTGGCGGTGGCGGCGGTGCCGGCGGCGCCGGGGCTGGCGGCACCGCCGGCGCTG